>CAVBVT010000080.1:3788-13260 GCA_963598855.1 Eggerthellaceae bacterium | reverse complement strand
GGATGTAATTGAATATGCCAAGACACATGCATTTGAAATTGCATTTCTGGATATAGAAGTATCGGATATGAGCGGAATAGAATGTGCAAAGATCCTGAAAGAGAAGATGCCGGAGCTTCTGGTTGTCTTTATATCGGCATATGATGACTATATACATGATTCGAACCAGCTGGGCGGTGATGATTATATTCTGAAGCCTTATAATGAAGAGATTCTCGAAAATACAATGAAAAAAATGAGACTTCTCGTTCGCAGGCAGAGAAAATCCATCTATGTGCAGATGTTCGGAAGATTTGTCATTATGAAAGATGGCATTCCGATAAAGCTTAACGGAAAAGCAAAAGAAATCCTGGCACTCATACTGGTGAAACGGGGCAAAGAAATCAGCAATGAAGAAATTTACAGCACCATATGGGAATTGCGGGAATACAGCAACGACAAAATGAAAGTGTATTACAATGCACTGAGACGACTGAAAAATCACCTGAAGGAACAGGGTCTGGAAAATCTGATCTTCTCGACATCCAGAGGCCAGATAGCAAATATCGAGATGTTTGACTGCGACTACTATTCATGGCTGGATGGCAGAAGTGGGGCAGAGGAAAAATTTAAAGATGAATTTTTATCAGAATATTCGTGGGGCGAATATATATTAGGAAATCTTGTTCATGATAAGGCAGAATGACAGGAGTCTGATACGTGTCAAAAAAAGAGAGGGGATTCAATATAAAAAATATTGGATTCCTGTTTTTTTTGAAGAAAAAAGTTGGTGGGGTGTTGGTAATGATATGGCAAAATATACATAATTGATAAAGAGTTCCTACATGTAGTGAAGGAGGACGTCAGGATATCATGCACGAGCAGAAGATGAATAAAAGAATAAAGAGAAGAGGTCTGGCAATTTTATTGAGTCTGCTGATGGTGATCACAGTTGCGATGCCGGCCGGTGCAGTGAGCGAAATACAGGAAGTGGATATAAATACAGAGATTAGCGAAGTAACGAGTGAAGATACGGAAGAAGTGTCAGAAACAAATGCAACGGAAGATGTGACACAAAATATGACGGAAGATACAAAAATACAAGGTGAAATATCGTCCGATACGGAATCAAACGATGCTGGATCAGGTGAGGTTGAATTTGACGATACTACAGAGGAAGCCCAGCCAGCGGATGATGGAAATGTACAGGAAGATGCGGACGACTTTAGTTCTGAACAGGAAGATGAGGAAGGATTCAGTGATGAACTTTCAGATGAAGGGGAAGCGATGGTAGTATCTGACCTGTCTGGTACGACAGCTCCCGATGTTGTCGGGGAAGTTAATACCGCCAATGAATGGCAGATTGTTTCAGAAAAATATACCGGAAGAGAGCAATCGAATAAAACAGGTTATGATATAGATCAAGATGGAAGTAATGATATCTATTATCAGAAAAACGTGATTTCGACAGGGGTTGAAAATGAATTCCGTGTGTATATGGGAATCACAAAAAGGATGACGTGGGATGAGCTGCTGGCGGAGTCGGAGTTTGCAATATCAACTACAAATAAATGGCACGATACTCCGGTGGGTACAGAGCTAGAAAGTATTAATGGAAACTCAGGAAAAATTTATCCAGGGAAATCTGGTAGTGGAAATAATTACGATGTGGTTGTGAATTTTTCGAGAGGAGACAAGATAATTCATACATACAAAGGGGTGTTTCATGGGTCTGTACCAGAGTGTTCGAATGGAACGGGCTTTCTTTGGCTGAAAAGTTTGAAAATATATTTGGTTGCATCGCAGAGTGTAAGTTTGGGAAATTCAGGAAATCAGTTAACGTATACGATTGATCTGAAGGCAATGTCCGACAAGCAGATCCACTTTGCAATAGAAGATATCGTAGTGGATTCTGTTCAGGATACCATGGGAGATTATATCACCTATGAAGGAATAGAGTACTGCGATGGAGAAAATTCAGATTCAGGGAATGTCTTAACGTGGACTCCGGCATCAAATGGTGTGGAAGGTGTACAGGTGAAAGAAAATGGAGGACTTACCGGATATCATTATAATATCCACCAGCTTGTATATAAGATCCATCTGAAGGCGGAACAAGAGGACTTCAACAGCTGTGCACAGAATATGAACAGTAAGACAACAGATCCTGAAAGCTATCAGACTAACAAACAGGCGATTTTAAACTGTCATATAGCGAACACCTCTTATAAAGGAAGCACAGAATTCCAGGTACCGTACGTCAGAGGACTTTTGTATGATCTGGAGTTCCGGAAGATTGTAAAGGGAAGCAATATTTCGGTTTCAGGAATTAAATTTACGGTTAGCAGGAAACAGGAAGGCAGCACAATTGCTGAAAACCTTGAGAAGTCGGCACAGGAATCAACAGGCAGTGATGGCTGGGTCAAGTTCCATAATCTGCCATGGGGAGTCTATACACTACAGGAGCTGGCCGGAGACAGTGATTCTTTCCAGGATGATTATCTGGATGGCACAGAACAGAAGAACTCATATGAACTGAGAATTGGAAAAATAATCAACAGCGGGTCCCTGAGTAATGATCATGGGGAAGGACATTCGGTGGATCAGGCAAGCGATGTGAAAAATATGCTGTTCCTGTATAACGGAAACGGTATATTTGAAAACACGCCGAACCAGGCGAAGATCACGATTAAAAAAATCGTCAGAGAATATGATGCGATGCCAGATTATTTGAAAAATCAAAAATATTCGATAACAACGAACAGCACAGGCACAAAAAATATTTATCTGCAGCCGGAGACAGGCGATACTACTCTGACCAAGCTTTCGGACAAAAAGAAAGATCTGCAACACGAGGAAACGGAAACCTACACACTGATCGTACCGAAGGATGGCGGAGAGATCAGCCTGGAAGAAATCATTCCAGTGGAGATACAAAAGAAGATTGTATTTGAAAGCACCACAGTCACTCAAAATGAGGGAAGCACAGCTGTCGGTGCGATAACAGAAACGGAGCAAGGCTGTAAGGTAAACGTATTGCCGGGAAATGATCTGACGGTCACGATCACGAATGTGCCGGTTGGAACTGTAAGAATCCAGAAGGTAGTTGACAATTATCAGAATGAACTGGAGGAGGATGCATTTATTATCCGTGTCAGCTCAGCAGGAGATGATGGTGCAGCTGTGAACACAGAGGTTGTATTAACGAACGAAGAAACAAGTGGAAAAATCAATATTACAAAAAAGACTACGCTTAATATTGAAGAGGTGGTGCCAAAGGAGTATTCCCTGTCGCATCTTTCAATATCCGGCGGTGGAAGCTTAGATGGCAGCCAGGTCACAGTGAAGCCTGGAGAAGATGTGGTAGTGACCGTGCATAACACGTATTCTTCCAAAACATTTTTTCATGCCGCAGATGCAATAAAGAATTTATTTATTCCTCGGGTTTAGAAAGGGTAATACAACATGCGTAAGAAAAAAAGACTGATTCTGTTTTTGCTGGGATGTCTGGCGTTACTTACGATAGGGTCCAGTTTTGCATTTTGGTCCGGGAAAATAGAACATACCAATGTGCTGAAGGCAGATGAGATGAAGGCTGAAATAAAAGAAGTATTTGAAGGATCTCCAGAACCGAAGGGGACTGTAACGAAGGAAGTGTCATTCAAAAACAACAGCTCAAGTGCTGCATTCTTAAGGGTTTCCTATGGAGAAACCTGGGAAAAGCTGGAAAGTCGAGAAACTGTTTTAATGAATAATCAGATTGATGGCAAAGATGTTGCCACCAAGAACTGGCAGAATGGATTCGGAGAAAACAGTGATCTGTGGACGGACGGAGGAGACGGCTGGTTTTATTACAACAGGGTTCTGGAACCAGCAGGTGAAACGGATAAAATTCTGACAAGTGTTACATTTCCTGAATATGTTGGAGCTTATGCGGATTACTGTATCGCTACGTATCAGCTGTATTTCAGAATGGAGCTTCTCCAGGTAAGTGACAGCCAGTTTACCCTGAATTCAGATGAAGTGAACAAAAAAGCATCTTTGAGTGTATTTGGCAAGGAAGCAGTTGTCAATGGCACAGCAGTCAGCTGGAAGTAGGGGGGAGCATTATGAGAAAAAAGAAGAAATATCTGCTGCTATGCGGAATGCTCGCCTTATTGATTTTTGGTGTCACACAGGCATACTTCCGGAGGTCTGTAAGTGTTGATAATGAATTTCAGAGTGCAGAAGCAAAAATATATTTAAATGAGAAGTTTGACCCAAACGATGAATGGGTTCCCGGAGAAGAAAAACAAAAGGAAGTCCGGTTCGGAAACGAAGGTGCGATTGATGCAGTTTTGCGTGTGAGGTTCACACCGAACCTGACGCTGAAAGACGGGACTGCAGATACAGAAGCAGAGAAGGGTTTTCAACTGAATTTTGCGGATGATTTCAGGCAGAACTGGACTGAAAAGGATGGCTGGTATTATTACAATAAGGTGCTTGCATCAGATAGCCTGACGGATATTACCCTGAAATCCGTCACCATCAGTGATCAGATCGGGAACGATGAACATGGAATACGGACTGATTATTCAGGCGCGTCATATGATGTGAAAATAGAAGGGGAGCTTTTGCAGGCATCTCTTGCAGCAGAGGCAGCGGCTTATATGAAGTGGGGATTAACCCCGGAGGTAACCGGAGAAACGGTTACATGGGAATGATGGTTAAAACAGGATCAATACTGTTTTAATAGATAAAAATTAAATCAAAGGCACTTAACAAGGAGGAAAAATTATGCGAAGAAATAAGAAAATCGCAGGAGTGGCTGGTTTAGCGGCAATTATGGTGATCGGAGGAACATTTGCTTATTTTAATCAGACAATGACAGTAACCAACCCATTTGATACCGGAAAATATGACACCAACGTAGTCGAGAATTTCACTCCGGAAGATGGAGATAACTGGGAACCGGGCGCAAAGGTGAATAAGGATGTGACCGTAGAGAATACCGGTGATTATGATGTGCTGGTACGTGTGAAATTTGATGAGAGCTGGGTAAATAAAACTACTAAAACCTGGACCAAAACCAACAAAGGAATGGATACGACAACTTCTCAGGAAAATGCAACAGATGGTCTGGTTGCAAATGATGGGTCTGTTGTAACCAAGATATTAAATGAAGAGAATAAAGACAAATGGGTATATAACGAAGCGCAACAAAGGAGATGGCTACTGGTATTACAAATCAAATCTTAAACCAAACACAGATACCGGTGTATTCCTTGATGCAGTGCAGCTTCTGGAAGATGCAGATATGGGATTATATACTGTAACAAATTATTATACAAATGCAGAGACGGCACCTGACAAAAACAATATTGGAACTGATCCGGCAACTCAGTGGGTAGTAAATACGGAGAATGTCGTACCGGATGGTGCAAGACACAGCATGGCAGTGACAAAACAGGATGGAACAAAACCTGGTTATGGCAATGCAGATTATACATTAACAATCACTGCGCAGACCGTACAGGCAACAGATGCAGCCCTGGCGACATTTGGACTGGATAAAACAACAGATAAAGACTTACTGGACAAATGTACATGGAATCTTACCCAGAATAAATAAGATATTCCACGGTAATCTGAGAAAATATAAAGTGAGGTATTGAGATGAAAAAAACAGGGAAAGTAAAAGCGATTGCAGGTCTTGTGGTTTTAACTCTGGTAGTTGGAACCTTGGCCTTCTTTTCAAAAACAATGAGTATTGATAACCCGTTCTCCACAAAGAAATATGGCGGTGAAACAGTCGAGAAGTTTACACCGGAAAAAGAATGGGAACCAGGCGGACAGGTAACAAAGGAAGTACAGGCAAAGAATACAGGAGATTATGATCTCTGGGTAAGAGTGAAATTTGATGAGAAATGGGAGAGAGAGGGTAAGGTGATTGACGGAACTGAGCTTTCTTCCGTAGAGGCTAAAAATCAGGACGATGGTAGTTCAAAAAATGTAACATCAACCAAATTCTTCCCAGCAAAAGCTGAGACAAGTATTACAAACGGCTCTTCTGTATATAAAAATCTTGTTGGTGTAACGAAAGGTGAATGGGTTGACGGTGGTGACGGATATTTCTACTATAAAACAACATTGACACCAGGCAATATGACAACAAACCTTTTAAATTATGTAACACTGTGCAATGATGCGGACATGGGTACATATATAGTATCTGCTATGAAGTATGCCCTGGTTGATGATACAAAGACAGCCGACCAGTTGACAGATGATGATTATAATTTAGATGCTGCACCAAATAAAATTCCAGATGGAAAGGTTTTATATCAGAAGAAAGTTGTTACTCTTGACTCTGAAAAAGCAGGACTTGCAGGAGCCAACTATACTCTGACGATCACAACAGAGCTTCTTCAGGCAAATGCAGATGCAGCGAAAGAAAGTAATTGGGCAACATACCCTGGCAAGGATTGAGAATAAAAAGTAGACAGTTATGAGAGTATTAAATAATCTGTTTAAAGGATTGTCCTGGATAGTAATTGCAGCGATCGCCATATATATGGCGATTGCTGCTCCCCTTATTATGGGATACCGTCCGGTAGTGGTACTTACAGGAAGTATGCAGCCGACATTCCCGGTGGGAAGTATTGTATACTACCATGCCTGTGATTTTGATGAACTTCAGGTCGGAGACGCGATCACATTTAAAGCCGAAGATTCTCTGGTAACACATAGGATCACAACCGTAAACGGACTTTCACGGACAGTAGTCACTAAAGGCGATAACAACGATACAGAAGATCCGGTACCAGTAGAGGAAAACGAAATTGTCGGTAAGACGACCAGCTTTGCGATTCCCTATGCCGGATATTTTGTAACCTATGGAAAAGAACCGATCGCGATAGCAGCTATGGCGGCAATTCTTCTTATCAACTATGTACTGGAATCTATATGTTCCAGGCAGAAAGGGGAGAAGAAAAAAGATGATGAAAAAAAAGAATAAAATATACTGGCTGGCAGGGTTAATGCTGTTATGCTGCATCGGGGGAGCATTTGCTTACTGGACGCAGGAATTACTCGTTCATAACGAATTTAAAACAGCCAGATATGATACGGAGATCGAAGAAAAATTCGTTTCACCGGATAACTGGAAGCCGGGAGAAGAAACCAATAAGGATGTCTGGATTTCAAACAATGGAACGGTTCCGGCATTTGTTAAAGTGGTGCTAAATCAGGAATGGATCAGGAGAGAAAACGTGACAGATCTGGATGGGACAATTATTTCTCCGGCAGCAGGAGACAAGTTCCCGCTTTTCTTTGAAGGTGAAAAAGGAAATCAATATGCAGCTCAGATTACATGGGGAGAAGCTGTTGTATTGTTGAGTTCTGGGAAAAAGAGTGATATTAATCTTGGACTGAAGACAGTGGAAAAGATTTCGGATGCGGAAGGAAAATGGCTTCTGGTCAGTGACCAGCCAGATGAAAATGGTGATTTGTTGCTGTATTTTATAGGAACAATAGCAGCAGGGGGAGAAACACCACTGATTGTGGATGCAGTGACCATGAATCCGGCTATCCAGCCGGCTGTACTTCGCAAGGACACTTACTATGACGAGACAGAAAAAGAATGGGTTACGACTTCTGTGAAGAATCCTACATATGACTATGAGGCGGCGAAATATACGCTGCTAGTTACCGGAACGACTGTCCAGGCAACTTCCGATGCGGTAAAAGAAATTTTTGGGACAGACAGTGATAATGCGGAAATTGTGAATTATCTGGCAGATCATGCAGTGGATCCTGCTGATCTTTAAATATGTATTCTGCAGGGAGGCAAAATGGTAAAAAAAATAATCAGGCATATGGGAATATTTACATTGGCATTATGCCTTCTTACGGCATACATATTACCTGTATATGCAAAAGCTACAAAAAAACTGTACTTTGAAGAAACAAACGGAAAAATGACCTGGAATAATGTCAGAGGTGATGATGGAAACTGGTTTATGAGTTTTACAAATATGGTTCCCGGAGGAACATATGAAGACCAGTTGAGCATTGAAAATGGTTCAAAGAAAACGTATGCTTTATATATGCAGGTTATTTCACTTGAACAAAGTGAAAAGAAAAATGAACTGCTTGATTTCATTTCCATGAAAGTAACACTTGGAAATAAAACCTTATATGTAGGAAATGCCAGTGGAAAGAAATACAATGATGGAGATCTCCAAAATGTGATTTATATAGGGACATATAAATCTGGAGAGAAGGGACAGATTCATGTTGATTTAACACTGGACAAGGATGTAGGTTTGGAATATTGTGATCTGTTGACAAAAAATGACTGGAAATTCATGGTGACAGAAGTAACAGATTCAGAAACACCTGATAATCCTGGGAATACGAAAACACCAAAAACACCGAAAACAATTGAATCTCCCCATAAAGTCAGTTCACCGAAAACGGGAGACTCATCGAATATTGCTGTATATATTGCTATTATGGCATCTGCATTTTCAGTAATATCAGTAATAAATATCAAACGTAGAAAAGACGAAACCAACTCTGGGCAGAAGAATAGCTGACAGATAAAATTCAATATGAAATATGCCATGATAAAAAGTGGAGAAGTTGATACTTAATTCAAAAAAATATCAACTTCTCCACTTTTTGATTCAAAACGTTGGTTTGGCGTTGGTAATCGATGTGTATAATGTCCGTGATAAAACGTGAAATATCATTTCAGAAGGTCTGGAGGAGAATATTCCAAAGGATCCTGGGAGGGTTAGGATTAATGGAATCATTCGTTAATCAGTAATCAGGAAAAAAGGAGGCCGGGAAAACAATGCATAAGCATTCATCAAAAAAGTACAATTTTTTAAAAAAAATGCTAGCCATCTGCATTGTTGTGTTGTTGGTAGGGAGTACTACGGCAGCTTCTGCGTTTGTAAGTGAAGCATCCGAAATCGGTCAGAGTGTGGAAACACAGGAATCTGGAGATTGTACAGAGTCTGAGTTGTCAAATGGCGAAGAGTCTCAGGAACAGACTGGAAATTTGACCAGTGCAGAGGAATTTACAGAACAGCAGGATACAGAAGCTGGCAATGAAGATCTTGAGGAGATTCAGGAAGAAAACATTTCTGAAAACAGTAAGAGTGAAGAGGATTTCCGTTCAGATGAAGAAGCAGATGTGGAAATAGATCTGGAAACAGACATAGAAATTGAGAATGATAATCAGGATGACAGTGATCTGGAATTAAATGATCAGAATGCATCGGATGATTTCGCTGATACAGAGTCGGATGCTGCTTTTTCCGTTATTCAAGAAGAACTGGACAGTCAGATGACAGCACTGATGACATTTGATGGTGTTGGAGAACTGGAAATGCAGGAAGTGGCACAGAGCCTGACAGATATATATCCTCAATATGCAAATTATGACGGAGAGATGGAAGGAGTTTCTGTAGACAAAACGTGGACGGGAGATGCTGAATATAAC
>CAVBVT010000080.1:0-3757 GCA_963598855.1 Eggerthellaceae bacterium | reverse complement strand
TATGCACTGGATGAAAATGGTGAAAAGATTCCTTTGAATTATCAGGTAAAGGAAAGAACTGTCACAAATTATACGGCAGCTTATTCTCAGGAAACGCACAGAACTACGGTGGATTCTTCCAGTGTACATCTTTTTGTACCGGCTACAGAGCTGCAAGCCGGAGAGCAGTACATAGTTGTCAGCAGTAATCAGCCCGGACAGCAGAAAATATACAGGGCAGAAGCATATCAGACAGATAAGATGCTCAGCTCTCAGGTAACCGTGTCTGATAAGAATATCAAAGATAAAGATGGAAAAATATATGATAACTATATTCTGATGAATGACGGCGACGGAAGTTATGACGGACTCCTCTGGAATGCCTATGACGCAGGAGATAACAAATATTACATATTCAGTAATGTTTATGAGATCTGGGGAGAGTGTCATGGACTGATAGAGATGTCCTCAACACAGAGTAAGATGGCTTGTCCGCATGTCGATACTCTTGGTAGTGGCACAGATGTAAATTCCCAGGCATTTTATAATACGGGAAGTGATACGGAGGGTAATGCATACAAAACAGCATCCGGTTCAGAGAATCTTTATTTTTATAAAGAAGTAACTTTGCCGGATGGGGCATTTAACACATGGCAGACAGAAGCTTTTGTAAGTAATCGATACGATCCGCCGATTATTGTTGATCCGAGTACGCCTGCCGCTTCCGAAAAAGTGGATATGGGAATTACAAAAAACTGGGAAAATGATTCGGAAGAGGACAGACCGGAGAGTATTACCGTCCATCTGTATGCGGATGGCGAGGATACAGGAAAGACACTTACATTAAGTAAAGATAATAACTGGTCAGATTCCTTTAAAGATCTGGCTGTCTATAAGGATGGCAAGAAAATTTCATACAGTGTGTCGGAGGACGTGCCAGAAGGATATAAAGTAAGTTATGAGTATTCCAATACAGACAGTACAGGAAGCGGCTCATCCGGAAAGGGCTATTGGGTACGCACAGACAAACTGGTGGATGGAGAGACTTATCTGATTGTGACATCACCTGGTACCGGATCTGTGGTTGGAATGGAGATTCAGGAAGATGGAAAAGGATTTAAGTGGACGAAAGACAATGATGCGGGAACGATCAATGTAGAAGGTCCGATAACGATTAACGGACAGACTTATGGAACGCACATTACTCAGGAAGAAGCTGAGAAGCATACACGTATGCAATGGAAGGCCAAGTATCATTCAGATTCAGAATCCCCTCAGACAGGATATCATAACTGGTTCCTGCTGGAAAGCGTTTCCAATCCGGGCTGTTATCCTAAATTCAATGGTGAGGGAGACATTTCTGATGGAACTGCACAGGAGAGTTTACTGTATTATGGACTGCAATATAAATTGGGAAATGGCCAGAACGGATATATTGCACTGGATGAAAAAGGAAATGAACAAATTACTCCAACAGTAGAAAATTATCCAAATGATTTTAACTATGTATTTGGAAATCATAACCATTACTTCCTCCTGACAGATAACCACACAGGTGATGCAGGTTCTGTGACAGCACAGACATTTTATCTGTATAAATTTGTTAGTGTCAGTGGTCCGTCTGCAACCATCACCAACACAAAGTCAGATGAAAAGACAAGACTGGCAGTATATAAGAGCTGGAGAGATGATGACGACAAAGATGGGAAAAGACCCGAATCCATTGAAGTAGAACTTTTAAAAAACGGGAAAAGTACAGGGAAGAAAATAGTACTAAATGAAGAAAATAACTGGAGTGGTGCTTTTGAGAACCTGCCCAAACTGGATGAAAGAGGAAAAGAGATTTCGTATTCTGCGAATGAATTAAATGTTCCGGAAGGATATACCAGTTCAGTTATTTCTGGAACATCCGGTGGAACAGAGGAAGAATACAGGTATTCTTATGCATGGGTACCAGTCACCAGTATGCAGCCGGGAAAGGAGTATATTCTGGCTGCCGGCATTGAAGGTAGTCCTGCAACAATTGGAGTATCAGGAGGTAAAGCTACTTTATCCGGGGCGACAGTCTGTGTACAGAGTGACAGGGTTCTTACGGATGAGAATGGTAACCATTACAGTTCTTATATTACAGATGAAGATGCGGCCGGAGTGACCAGATGGACGGCGGAAGCAAGTGGAAATTATGTAATACTTAAAAATGGTGAAGGATATCTGGAAAAAGGAGCCGGAAATCTGCAGAGTTCCTCTAAGGCAACAAAGCTTCAGTATGATGACAGTGGACATGCTCTAATGACGGCAGACAAAAAGTACATGGCAAGTAATGGGGATTTTAATAAAAATTCGCTGCAGGTAACTACTTACTTATATGAGCGTGTACAGATCAAAGATACGATTACTACAGATACCACGCAGTTTGTTACAAGTATCACCAATACTTATAAAAAACAGACGGCAGAATTTATTCTTCAGAAGCTGGACGGAAACTCAGACAAGCAATTGTCCGGTAATTACAAATTTACGTTGAAAAGCGCAGATGGCACAGTTATCGGCGAATATCAGGACGTTCAGGTTGATGCTGCGGGTCAGATTAATTTTAAAGACCTGGCATATGGAGATTATCTTCTGGAAGAAACGCAGACAGAAGATGGATATGGAAAACTTCCGGAACCGATTCAGATTACCATTTCGAAAGACGGAATTCAGCTGAAAAATGAAGAGGAGATGAAAACCTGGGTTCAGCTGGATGAAAATTCAGATGATATTATTCTGATCAATGTAAAGAACTATAAGCTGGTCAGCATGCCGGAAACCGGAAGCAACAGCAGACTCACAGTCGCGTTGCTGGGATTTGCATTATTAGTAGGGGGAGCCTTATTGATGATAAATAATAAAAAAAGGAGAGTGGTGACTGAAAAAGAAAAATAGGAAAATTAAGATACAAAAATAAAAAAAATAGCGAAAGAGAATTGGAGGTATATTATGAAGATAACAAAAAAAGTTTTTGCGTTATTATTGTCTGTTGTGATGGTACTTGCAACGGCTCTTACAGCATTCGCAGCTGATGATACCACTAAAACATTAACAATTACAAAGCGTAACGAAGATGCAGTCTATACAGCCTATAAAGTTATGAATGCGGTGGATGCAGCAACAGATAGTGATGGAACTACGGTCTATACTTATGAAGTATGCAGTGAATTTAAAGATTTCTTCAAAGACGGTGCAAATGGATATACTTTAAACAGTGATAACGAAATTTTAAAAGATGGCAAAGTAATCGCTTCCGATGGATTTAATAACACAAATTCCTCTGCTGCTGCTGCACTTGCAACTGCATTGGAAAAATATGCACTTAATAATGGCATTCAGGGAACGAAAGTTCCTGCAGACGGACTTACTACTGCAATGGGTTACTATGTAGTTGCAGAGACTGCAACTACAGGTGCAGTAGTTGCTTCTAAACCAATGCTGGTAAATCTGACAGCTGATGTGAATGTTACTGCCAAGAAATCAGATATTGACCTTGATAAAAAAATTGTTGAAGATAATAAAAAATTAGATTCCAATACAGCCAATATTGGTGATAACGTTAAATATGAAGTTACAACCAGTATCCCGACTTACGAAGCAAATGTAGATAAAACAAAACTCAGCTATGTACTGACAGATACATTTACCCATCTTACTTATAATACAGATGCTGTTATCACAGTAGGTGGCAATACACTTATGAAAGATACTGATTATACAATTACAGAAGAAGATAGTAGCTTTGTTC
>CAVBVT010000079.1:1601-13447 GCA_963598855.1 Eggerthellaceae bacterium | reverse complement strand
ATGAGAATTTATGTTGATTTGAAGGATGGTAGACGGTGGGTTATTCATCGCTTACGATCATCTGTTCAACAACGGCTTTTTTCAATTCAGCAAGCCTCCTCCAATGTTAACCCCACGTTAAATCTTCATTCAACCTTCGCAAAGTCCATTGTATTCCATTTTTCCCCTCCCTATAATATACACAGAAAAGTAGTTTAACCAAATCAAGTAAGTCCCCTGCGGGGTTGCGAAAAGTAATAAGCAGTGGGTGGGACTTGCTTGTATCAGGAGGAGTGCAAGCTCCTCATGATAAACTGCGGAGCAGTTATTTGGTTATGAGCAAGTAGCGAAGCGGATTGCGAATATCCGCTTGACTCGAATGTGGATTGCGAATAGCGAGTAGCAAATATCCGCATAACTGGGGCTTAAGCCTATGTAAGGGAAGAGAGATGGATTGTGATATGGATAAAGTTCTGACGGTGATCGTGCCTGTTTATAATATGGAAAAGTATATCCGGCAGTGTCTGGGGTCTTTGGTGATCGGGGAGGTGCTGGAGAGGATCGAGGTGCTGGTGGTGCTGGATGGTTCGAAGGATGGCTCGGCTGGGATCGCGTATGAGTTTGTGGAACGGTATCCGGATACGTTCCGGATCATTTATAAGGCGAATGGCGGCCATGGTTCAGCGATCAATACGGGGCTTATGATGGCGTCCGGTGAGTATGTGAAGATCCTGGACAGTGATGACTGGGTGGACAGAGATGCTTTCTGCAGGCTGGTGGATTGCCTTGAGACGGGAGAGGCAGATGTTGTCTGGAGCAATTATTACTGGGTTTATGAGATGAACGGAGAAAAAGCCATTCAGTATCGGGATCCTTTTCCGGATGTTGTCTATGGCAAAAAATATCGGTTTGAGGATATTGCGGACAGAACGTTTATCAAGATGCATTCTATGACGATCCGGACGGAGCTTGCCAGACAGGCGGGGCGGAAGATCGATGAAAACTGCTATTACGTTGATGTGGAGTTTGTCATGTATCCCATCACAGAGGTGGAGACGATCATTTTTCTGGATGAATTTGTTTATATGTACAGGCTGGGGCGTTCCGGTCAGAGCATGTCCATGGAGCAGATGCGAAGGAATCACCGAAATCATGAGCAGGTGCTGAAAAGTCTTCTGGCTTTTTATGATGAGCAGAAATTCAGGCATCTGGATCAGGCGCATCTTGACTATCTGGAAAAAGGAATTGCAAGGGTAGTCAGCAGTCATTTTAAGATCTATCTGAGTTTTCCCTGCTCAGGAAAAGTGTTTGCAATGATGAAAGCGCTGGATGAAAAGATCCGGGAAGAGTATCCGGATGTTTACAAAAAAGTAGAGAACAAAGTTGTGTGGGCGATCCGGCGTAGTGGCTATCTTCTGTATTATCCGGGACATTTCTGCATGAGCCTGAAAGAGAAAAAAGCATGAGCGGCGAAGTGATCCGGATCCAGCAGATGATCTTTCCGGAGGATGAAAGAGAAAATTATAAGCTGTATTATTCGGGAAGCGGATATGAGCGTACAGATTCCGGGCTTTATATAACAGAAGGCGGAAGGGTCGAGCTGTTTACGTATTTTAACGGATTTTTCATAAAGCAGTGGAGGCGGTATACACAGATCCGGAATCCTTTTGGGGAGCTTCAGGTGCAGGGAAATTGCAGGGTTTCTCTTTTGTACAAAGACCGGAACGGGAATACGGTTACAGAAGAAACTGCAGAGGCTCATGGAGTGAAAAATCCGGAAACCCTGCGTCTTGAGATGCGGTCGTGGAAAGAAGCAGAGGTTTACTGGATCCGGGTGGAAAGTCCTGAGGATGGAGCCTGGCTGAGTGATTTTTCCATTTATGCAGAGGTGGAAGGTGTTCGCGAAGTAAACTGTGCAGCAGTGATCTGTACCTGCAGGCGGGAAAAAGATGTCACGGCAAATATCGATCAGATCCGGAAGCTTTCCGGGGAGCAGCGTCCGGAAGTTTTTATTATTGATAATGGAAACACCCTGCAGGATCATGTGTTTCCGGAGTTTGTAAGTTGTATTCCAAACAAGAACTGCGGCGGAGCGGGAGGTTTTACCAGAGGGATGCTGGAAGTGGTGAAGCGGAAAAGATTTACCCACGTGATCCTGATGGATGATGATATTTCTCTGGAACCGGGCGTTCTGGAACGGACCAGAAGTTTTCTCTCGGTGCTGAAGGAAGAGTATGAGGATGCGCAGCTGGCAGGTTCGCTTCTTCGGAAGGATATTTCATGGGAACAGTTTGAGTGTGGAGCAGACTGGAACCGGGGACGGATCAGGGCTTACGGAAAAGGTTTCGATCTTCGTGACCGGAATACACTGCTGGAGAATACCGAAGAGAACAGTCCGGAATACGGAGGCTGGTGGTATTGCTGCATTCCTGTAAGGGAGATCCTGAAAAAGGGTTATCCGCTTCCGCTGTTTATCCATCGGGATGATATTGAATACGGGCTTCGTATGGGAAAGACGATCACCATGAACGGGATTGGTGTGTGGCATGAAGCAGTTACAAAAAAGCTTTCCCAGGCGGGAGAATATTATGACATCCGAAATATGGCTATTGTGAATGCGGCGCATCTCAGTGATTTTACAGCTACAGAATGGAAAAAATTCCTCGTTAAATGGACTCTTGGAAATATCCTCAGGGGAAGATATCAATACATCAGGCTGAATTTTCTGGCAGTACAGGATTTTCTGAAGGGAGAATCGTGGCTGGCAGAAGGGGACGGTGCGGAACTGAATGAAAAGGTCCGAAAGCTTCTTCCTGAGCTGGAAGATGTGGAGAAGAAAGCGGAGAAAGTTTTTCCGGTTCCGGCAGATATCAGTGTTTATGCTGCAGCGGTCCGAAAAAAAGTGATCTATCAGGATCCGTCCGGAAAATGTCTCAGAACAGACAAAACTTTTCGGGAAACGGTACAGGCACTTGCTGGTCTGATGCATATACTTCGTGTGGTGGACCGGGATTTTGAAAACGCCGGGATCAGCTACAGAACAAAATGGAAGGAGCTTACTTCAGAAAATTTCTGGAACGGATATCTGGAGTGTGAAGGAGATGAATGACTATTTTAAACTGCAGAATGTTATATTCTGTGAAGACGATAAACTTGCGACACACTGGAAAATGTTTTTTCACGGAAGTCAGCCTGCATATGACAGACAGAACAGATGCATTGTGATGGGACCCGGTCAGGTAGCTGATTTCTGCACGTATTTTAATTCCATAGCCCTGCAGAAATGGAGAACTTACACCTGGGCAGACAAACTGCTCCTGAAACTGAGAGTACGGGGGAAAATGGAGATCTGCCTGATCGGATACGAAAAGGAGAATAACCGTTATATACGAAGGATCGTTTCCAGAAAGAAGATCGTTGCGGAAGAAGAAAAGGAGATCCTGATCCCGTATCCGGATAAACCGCTGGTGCTGGCGGGATTTGAGGTTCACGCGCTGGATCATTCCACCATCTTTGGCGGCGAATATGGCACAGAGGTGCAGGAAGACAAAAGAGCGCATGTATCGTTGCATCTGGTGACAACGACCTTTAAAAAAGAAGAATATATTTTACCGAATATAGAGCTTCTGAAAAAAACGGTACTCACGGAAGAGCGGCAGGATGAGATATCGGACAGAGAATCTCTGGCAAAAAATCTCTGGATCCATGTGGTGGATAATGGTCGTACACTTTCCCCGGAGCAGATCGAAGCGGATCACGTGCAGCTTCACCCAAATCTGAATACCGGAGGTGCCGGCGGATTTACCAGGGGGATGCTGGAAAGTCTGGATCACAGGGAAAAACCTACCAGCATTCTTCTCATGGATGACGATGTGATGGTCCTTCCGGAGAGTATCATACGTACGTATCAGCTCCTTCGTATCCAGCGGCCGGAATATAAGAGACATTTCATCAGCGGAGCCATGCTTTATTATGAGGAAATGGAGCGTCTCCATGAGGACGTGGGATACGTAAACCGCATAGGTGAATATGGCCCTCTGAAACAGCGGATCAATACAGCCAGGATCGAGGAAGTTCTTCACCGTGAAGAACAGAAACAGAAGCCGGATACCGCATACGCAGGCTGGTGGTACTGCTGTATCCCTGCGGAGTTTGTAAGAAAAGATAACCTGCCCCTTCCGTTTTTTATCCGGGGTGATGATGTGGAGTACAGCCTGCGGAATAAAGCGGAGTTTATCACAATGAACGGGATCTGTATCTGGCACAAAGGCTTCAGCAACAAATTCAACGGTGCAATGGAATTTTATCAGGTCCACAGGAACAGCCTGATCCTTCAGGCGGCCAGTGGTGTATGTCAGGATATTGATTTTATGGACAGGATCAGCAAGCTTGTGCGTGTGAATCTGCTGCGGTTTAATTACGACGGGGCGGAGCAGCTTCTGGATGCAGTGGAAGATTATCTGAAAGGGTATCGTTTCCTGATGAAGAATCAGGGGGAAAAGCTTATGAAGGAAGAAGCCTCAAAAAATGAAAAGCTGATCAGTCTGGATCATTTCCCGGAGGCACCGCTGAAACCTTATGATGTATATGATAACCCGCCCAGAAAACCGCTGGAAACTTTTTTGTACAGGATTACTTACAACGGACATTTCTGGCCGTCCCGGCTGCTGAAAAAACAGGTCGTTCCGGTGGCTTATGACTGGTTTTATTCTCCGCATCTGTATTTCTTCAGAAAAAAACTGCTGGTGGTGAATCCGGCAATGGAGACCGGAGCGTACCGTGAAATGGACAGAAAACGGTTTATCAGCATCCTTCGGAGAAAACACCGGATCATGAAACAATACCAAAAAACACATACCCGTGTAGATCGGGAATTCAGGGAGCACAGAGATGAAATGACATCGGAGAGCTTCTGGAGAAAATATCTGGAGATCGATCAAAAATGAAAAAGAACCATACAGGAAATCTGAATAAAACACAGTGTTTCGGGTGCACCGCATGTGCGTATACATGTCCATTCGGAGCAATTACCATGGAGCGTGACCAGGAGGGATTTTTTTATCCGAAGGTGGACGAGCAGAAATGTACGGACTGTGGACGGTGCCGGAGGATCTGCCCGGCTGTAAATCCAAAGGATATGACAAATTCACCGGATCCGGAAACCTATGCAGTGCGCGGGGAGGATGCTGTCCGCAGAAAAAGCAGTTCCGGTGGAAGTTTCACACTTCTGGCCCGGAGTGTGCTGGACAGAGGTGGTGTTGTCTGCGGCGTTGTCATGAATGATAAATTTCAGGTGTTCCATACATTTGCCCGGAATGAAAAAGAGCTGGAACCTATGCGGCGTTCCAAGTATGTAGAGAGCGATCTTGGAGATGTTTTTCCAAAGATCCGTGAGCTCCTGGATGAGAAAAAAACGGTTCTTTTTACTGGCACGCCCTGTCAGGTAGCCGGACTGAAGGCTTATCTTGGCAAAAACAGAGAGGGACTTTTTACAGCAGACCTGATGTGCCACGGAGCCACATCTTCCATGGTATTTCACCGTTATCTGGAGGAGACCTACGGGATCGAAAATGTAAGGACCTATTATTTCCGCACGAAAAAATACGGCTACAACGGAACTACCAGTGTGGCGGTGATGAAAAATGGCAGCTCCTATATGTGCAGCGAGGATAAAGATCCTTTTGTGAAAGGTTCTTACCGGAGTCTTTTTCTCAGAAGATCCTGTGAAGACTGCAGGTTTGCGTCTCTTCCACGGCAGGGTGATCTTACCATCGGTGATTTCTGGGGATTGCGGGCATACAACAGAGAGATGCACAGCGAACTGGGGACTTCTCTTGTACTTGTAAACAATGACAGGGGAAAAGAGCTTCTGGAGGATGCTCTGAAAGGTGCTAGGTTTGTTGAGAAACTTCCGTTTGAGGCGGCGAAGAAAAACCGTTTCCGGGAAAAAATGAAAGTGCATTCTCAGAGGGATCGGTTTTTTGAGATGCTGCAGTATACGAACATGCATAAAGCAGTGGAATATTGCACAGAAGGCAGATACGATGTGGGAATGCTTGGCGTGTGGTTCGGCTGTAATTATGGAAGTATTGCCACATACTACGGACTGATGAAACAGCTTCAGGGGCTGGGACTTTCGGTGCTGATGATCGATAAACCGGGCTATACGGATGAGGACAGAGAACTCAGTGAAGAAAATCACAGCCGGGTTTTTGCAAACTCCCATTTTCATGTGAGCCGGAAGTATGCGCTGAGTGAAATGCACCTTCTGAACCATAAGTGTGATTCCTTTGTGATCGGATCGGACCAGGTATGGAATTACGGGATCTGCCGCAACTTTGGAAGAAGTTTTCTGATGGATTTTGTCAGGGACGAAAAGAAAAAAGTAGCAGTGGCGGTGTCGTTTGGCCACGGGAAGGATTTTCGTCCGGAGCGGGAACGGCTGGTTTCCGCAGAGTATCTTAAGAGGTTTGATGCGATCTCAGTGAGGGAAACTTCGGCAGTGGACATCCTGGATAAGACTTTCGGAGTGCCTTCTGTTCGTGTCCTGGATCCTGTTTTTTCCACGGACAGAAGTGTTTACGATGCCATCGCAGATGAATCTTCCAGAGAAGAGACAGAACCGTATCTTCTTACCTATATCCTGGACCCGACTCCGGAGAAAAAAGAGGCGATCCGTTATCTTTCTGAAAAACTGGGGCTTCGGGCAGTGCATATCCTGGATGGAACGCCGTGGAATTATGAGTCCAATAAGGAAAAAATGGGTATGGATGGAATTCTGGAAAATGTGAAATTTCAGGACTGGATCTATTATTTCAAAAACAGCAGCTATGTGCTGACGGATTCCTGCCATGGGGTCAGTTTTGCACTGATCTATCACAAACCTTTTGCGGGGATCGGAAACCGTCACAGAGGTATGGAACGGTTTAATTCTCTGACGCATCTCTTTCAGGTGGAGGACCGGGTGGTCACAGATCCGCTGGAGATCACAAAGTCCGACCGTTTTCTGAAACCGGTAGATTACGGCAAAGTTGCAGAGATCATGGAACGGGAAAAGGAGATTTCTTCCAGATGGCTCAGAGACGCGATGTTTAAGGAAAAAGGATCCCATACCAGTCAGACCTATGCAGCTCAGATCACGCCGACCCGGAATGAGGATATCCGGATTGTAGCGCAGAAGGTTCAGGCACCGCCCCAGCCTTTGTGGAAAAAGATATTTGGCAGACTGCCGGAGAGCATGCAGAAAAATATAAGGGAGACAGCTGGAAAATACAGACAGAAGAGGTGACTGGAAATGTATGATTTTCTGATCGTGGGAGCAGGGATCTCCGGAGCTGTTTTTGCCCATGAGGCTCACAAAGCGGGAAAAAAATGTCTGGTCATTGATTCCCGTGGTACCATCGGAGGCAGCCTTTACTGCGAAAATATAAGAGGAATACCGGTGCACTGTTATGGATTGCATATCCTGCAGACGGATGACCGGATGGTCTGGGAATTCCTGAACAGTTTTGGAAAATTTATTCCGTGCAGGGAGAGAGTTTCCGAAAAACAGTATGAAGGAGTTCCGGAAAAAGGATATACCCAGATCATCCGAAAGCTTCTGAGTGGCTGTGATGTATATCTCAACACCGATTATAACCGTCTGCAGAAAGAGAAGCCGGACATAGCAGAAAAGGTGTTTTATACAGGCAGGCTGGACGAATATTTCGGGGAAAAGTTTGGCAGGCTTTCTTATGAATTCCATACTTATGAAACAGAACTGCGGTTCCAGAAACATTATCAGAAACGCATGCTGGAGAAAGTACGGGGAAGAAATATCCAGATCATAGAGCATAAATATCTCACTGATATTTACGATAAGAAAGAAACGCCCTTTACTGTGATCACAAAAGAGTCCTGGGGAAAAAATCTGAAAGACGGGATTCCTGTTATGCTGGAAAACACGGAAAAGAACCGGATACTTTTTCGAAAATACCGGATGCTTGCGAAAAAAGAAAAAGCGGTTATCTTTGGTGGAAGGATGTTTCATGAGGAGAGTTACGGGATCGATAAAGCGGTAAGGGACGCCATGATCCTTGCAGAAAGATACGCAGGTAAAAAAATACCTGACAGAAATGTCTGTCAGGCACCAGAGGTATAGAACAGGGAATCCAGAAATTTACAGAACCGGTCAAATCCGATCCCGACCAGATACATCAGCAGGAAACAGGTAACTGCGTATATATAAGGGTTCGCCCCCCACAGCTGTATGCTGCAGCACTGCCATATCAAAATGCACCAGAGTCCGCAGTACACGGTGGACTGGGATGCGACGGACGTAAGGGGCGCCTTTTTTCATAATAGAAACAAAAACGCCGTATCCGGAATACAGCAGGAATAAAGTGACTACCAACTGTCCGGAATGTCCGGTTCGAAATCGTTCTCTTCCTGAAGATGATAGTATTCCTGGGTGCTTCCGGAGAAAGAAAGTTCCCTTGAGTATTCGGAATAGGTAGGTCCCAGGATCAGTGTATGCTTCGGTGCGCGCTCCAGGATCAGAAGGGAGATCAGCTCGCTGGGAGGATAAAATCAGCCGGAATATCGCAGTAAGCGGAAATCGTATTTCGAAGAGAAGTATATTCTCTGTCCGGGTAGGAGGAGAGGATATCTACATGTTCCGTGATGGCTTTGACGGCTTTTGGGGACAGCCCCAGAGGATTGGCATTTGCGCCGAATTTGACGATGTCTTCTTTTTTCAGATTGTAGTAGCTGCAGATCTTTTCTATATCACTTCCGTGAAAAACGGGTTTGGTATCCATTTTTTGTCACCTCGTATTTTTATTTTTTATGTAAAAAATTTATATCCAGTATACACCAGAATCCAGGACAAAGAAAGGAGGGATGCACAGATTTCTGGAAATGTAAGGGTTTATCTGGTAAGATTAAAAAAAGCTGCAAAGAAAGGAAACAAACAACATGAATACAGAAGAGAAAAAGATCGCGGTGATCGGAATTGGTGGTGTTGGTGGTTACATAGCAGGGATGCTGGCGAAGGCCTATCCGCATGTGACCATGGTGGCACGTGGTGCCCGGGCAGAGAGCATCCGGGAAAAAGGTCTGGTGCTTCACAGTGATTATAAAGGTGAGATCGTGGCAAAACCGGAACGAGTGGTTCCAGTCCGGGATATGGGACAGCAGGATTACATTTTTATCTGTGTAAAAAATTATTCTCTGGCTGAGGTGTGCGAAAATATCCGGGATATGGTCACAGAGGATACGGTGCTCATTCCGGTGATGAATGGTGTGGACCCGGGAGAAAACATCCGCCGGCTGGTTGGAAAGGGAACCGTTGTGGATTCTCTGATCTATACGGTGGCTTTTGCCAACGCGGATTTTTCCATTTCCCAGCAGGATACCTTTACCTGGCTTTGCATCGGGATCAAAGATGCGGATGAAGAGCAGCAGAAAAAAGTTGCCGAAGTGGCAGAGATCCTGAAGGGTGCGGATATTGATCATAAAGATCAGGGAGATATCGAAGTGGAGATCTGGAGAAAATATATCCTCAACTGTGCCTTCAATGTGATGACTGCTTTTTATGATAATACCATCGGGGAACTCCGCAGAGATCCGGTGAAAGCTCAGCAGTACGAGACACTTGTGTGGGAAGCTGCAAGTGTAGGCCGGGCAAAGGGTGTTGCACTGACAGATGAGCACATCAATGAAGTGATCCATAAATTCCGTCATGTACATGCAGATAACGCTACCAGCTCTCTGCAGAGGGATTTTCGCATCCGGCGAAAACAGACAGAGCTGGAAACTTTCAGCGGTTATATCGTGAAAGAGGCGAAGCAGCTTGGCATTTCCATCCCGCTGTCCGAAAAGATGTATCAGGGGCTTCGGGAAATGGCAGAAAAATTCTGACGAAAAAAGGTGAGTTTTTCTGGTGGAATTTTGTATGCTCTGATACAATGGGAATATACAAAATTTTCTGTATTACAGGATGACAGGGTATCTGTGATGCCGGAAGGGAGGAGAAAAGATGAAGAAAGTATTTATAGCTGTTATTGCAGTGATCGTGGTCCTTGCCGGAGGACTTATGGTCAGTTACAACGGGCTTGCCGGAAGTAAAGAGGCAGTGGAAACTGCAGAAGCGGATGTGGATACCATGCTGCAGAGACGGGCGGATCTGATCCCGAATCTTGTCAGCACGGTAAAGAGTTACGCCAAACATGAGACGGAGGTTGTTGACAAGGTCCTTGAAGCCAGGGATCAGCTGCTGAATGCAGATACCGTGGAAGAGAAATCCGAAGCCGATCAGCAGATGGACAGCGCACTTTCCGGGCTGAAAGTTGTGGTGGAAAATTATCCGGAACTGAAGAGCGATACTACATATGTAAGCCTGATGGACGAACTGTCCGGAAGCGAAAACCGGATCTCCGTAGCGAGAAAAGATTACAATGAGGCTGTGAGATCTTATAACACAAAACTTGTAAAATTCCCGGGAAATGTATTGTGATCCATGTTTGGATTTGAGAAGGCGGCATATTTTGAGGCCGATGCTTCGGCAGCAGATACACCGGATGTAGGAGAGATGCTGGCAGAGTAGAGGGGGAACAGCCTATGAAAAAATGGCTCGGACGGATGGCAGTGTTGCTGTTTTTTGTACTGATGCTGTTCGGAAATACACTGGCAGTTTTCGGGGAGATTCCGTCTGTCACAAAAGAATTCTATGTTAATGACTACGCAGGGATTTTCAGTGATACCTGGAAGGAGGATCTCTGTAAGGCAGGCGAGCAGCTGTATGATGACACGACAGCACAGCTGGTTGTCCTCGCTGTGGATACTACAGACGGAGAAGATATCAGTGACTACGCAGTGGAGACCGGACGCAAGTGGGGCATTGGTTCCAAAAAGGAAAACAATGGTGTCCTGATCGTGCTTTCTGTTTCAGACCGTAAAGTATGGGTATCTGTTGGCTACGGCCTTGAGGGAAGGCTGCCCGATTCAAAGACAGGACGACTTCTGGATGAATACGCAGTTCCCTCCTATAAAGAGGATCAGTTCGAAAAAGGTACCGTGGAACTTTATTATGCATTGTTAAATGAGATCCGGGAGGAATACGGACTGGAGAAGATAACGGCTCCAAAGTATGAAAAAGCGCAGCAGGACGGGGACGACGATGAAGATGATGGAACTGTCTGGGAGATCGCACTGGGGCTGGTAATGATCGTATTGATCATGGCAGGAGCATATCTGCTATGTGTGACGTTTCCGGTATTTTTTATAGTAACTATAGTCCTGTTCCTGAAGGGGCTGTTCATGAAAATGTCGGGAAAAGATACGACGGATTACTGGAAAAAGAATTTCAGCCGTATGAGCGTGCTGCACCGGCTTTTTAATTCCCTGTTCCCGTTAAGCTGGATCCTGGGAAGAGGCGGGAAAAGCAGTGGAAGCAGCAGTAATGACGATGACAGAGATGATGACTGGGATGACTTTGACAGTGGCAGTTCCGGAGGCGGAGGAAGCTTTGGCGGAGGCGGCGCAGGCCGTGATTTTTAGTGTTGCAGGATGGATTCTTTCGCGCTCTTGACAAAGTTTCTCAACTTTGATACAATGACGAAAATCAATTCCGTGAGGGAGTAATTCGCGTGTAAACGTGGTTTGTCAACATACTGGTGTGCGCACCTGGCAAATCTTAAAGAATGAGACTCATGTATATTTTATTTCTATTGTGGAGATAAGGTATACGTGGGTCTTTTTTTGTCATAAGAAATGTCTTCTGACCGGAAACATATGAAAAGGAGAAAAAGAGATATGTTATTATTTATGAAGGTGCTCTTTACCCAGTTTATTGCGGAAATGGGCGACAAGACACAGCTGATGCTGGT
>CAVBVT010000079.1:0-1267 GCA_963598855.1 Eggerthellaceae bacterium | reverse complement strand
GTATGGCTTGCCTGTTCCCTGGGACTTTTTGCGGCGGATGTGATCGGACTTCTTATTGGCTATCTTCTGAAGAGCAAGGCACCGGAAGGAATCCTTAATACTGTTGCATTTTTTATTTTTTCCATCTTCGGAATCCTGACCCTGAGACAGGGATTCGGTCTTCTGCTTGGTGCAGAATCATCCATGATCCTGCCGCTGACCGTGGCAGTTACCGTTGTGTTTGTGATCGTCTGTCTTGTGCTTTATAAGAAGAGTAAGAAGGCAGAGTAGTAGAAAATCAGAAATAAAATAATTAATTTTTGTAAATTAGGTATTGAAAAATTAAAAATAATAGAGTATAGTCTTAGCCATATTAATTATGTTTGCAATGAGGCAGTCACTTTTGGGTGATTGCCTTTTTGGCTATCTGGCAATGGAGCAGTCACCGGACGGGGACTGCTTTTTTTGATAAGGGGGCGAATGACATGCAGGTTTTGGATGCGAATGGTGTACTGGTGCTGAATTCTCTGGTATATAAAATTTACAGTATCGAAGATGAGCGGGAAATGCGGAACAGTTTTCTTGAGGGGTTGAAGCTGATGATCGATTTTGATGCGGCAGATTTTTATCTGGCAAGAGATGATGAGAATGAAGGATTGACAGATCCGGTGGCACTGAACTGTGATTGTATTTCCGGGAATTATGATGAGCTGGATTACAGCCGGGGGATTCTTTACAGCGGAAAAAGTATCTGTTACAGGGAAACAGATATCATTGATGATCAGAGACGGAAGCAGAGTCCCTATTATCAGGCTGTATACAAACCAAATAACTGGCATTTTTCCATGCAGATCATATTTGCAAAAAAGAAGCAGTTTCTTGGAGTGGTTACATTATACAGATCCATCGGTAAAGATGATTTTTCCTATGAGGATATTTTCACAGCGGATCTTCTGAGAGAACATATGTCATTGCGTCTGGCAGCAGACCGGGAAAAACGCCGGCCTGAAAACAGGGAAAATGCAGTAGATCATATAGTAGAAAAATACGCCCTCACGAAAAGGGAAAGGGAGGTTCTACTCTGTATTATCCAGGGCGAAAACAGAGAGAGCGTATGTGAAAATCTGGCTTTTTCCGAAAATACATTGAAAAAGCATATGTCAAATATTTATAAAAAGACTGGCGTAAATAACAGGATACAGCTGCTGAAAACCGTAATGGGTTCTTAGCTATCTAGTACAGCGAATATTAAGTAAACGCTATATTGACTTGTCTGATTTTTCATATG
>CAVBVT010000078.1:0-13538 GCA_963598855.1 Eggerthellaceae bacterium | reverse complement strand
AGGAGACAAAGGCTCCAAATGGTTACAGCCTGAATTCAACAGTTTATCCAGTAGCTATCTCTGCTAATTATAATAATGACGGTACACTTAATAATTACAGTATCAAGATTAATGGCAATGAAGGTAAAACATTTACTTACACAGCAACTTATACAGACAAAATTGTAAACAATATCAACAGTGATATAACAATAGGTAAAGATACTTTCGAGATCAAGAACACACATCTCAACAACCTCCCATCCACAGGTGGCATGGGTACTTACATCTTCACTATCGTTGGTGTAGTTCTTATGGCTTGTGCAGCAGGTGCTTTTATGGTAAGCCGCAGAAAATCTGAGAACTAAGTTTTTCTGAGTGATTTTTGAACAGTAATAATGATTACCGCCCGGCCTCTTCGGAGGCCGGTGGTGGTAATACAACAGTATGGAGAAACCTATGAGAAAGAATGCAAAAAATTATATCGGCTTTGTTCTGTTGTTTCTGGTAGGCTTGTCCATACTGCTGTATCCGACGGTCAGCAATATGTGGAATACATACAGAGACAGCCAGCTGATCAGTAATTACAGCAGTAGCGTTTCTTCGGATGGGAATTCGGAGAAGCTGGACAGCATGTGGAAGGCAGCAGAGGAATATAATAAGAAAATCAAGCAGGAGAGTGTGCCGGATGCTTTTTCCATCAGGGACGGCGAGACGGATGAGGAGTATGAATCGCTCCTGAACCTGAATGGTGACGGTATGATGGGATACGTGGAGATCCCGGTGATCGACCAGTCGATCCCGATTTACCATTATACGACAGAGGAAACTCTTGAGAAGGGTGCGGGTCATCTTTTTGGCAGCAGTCTTCCGGTGGGCGGGGAGAGCACCCATGCGATCATTTCCGCACACAGAGGACTTCCCAGTGCGAAGCTATTTACGGATCTGAACCTTGTAGAAGAGGGAGATGTTTTTTACCTGCATGTGCTGGATCAGACGCTTGCCTATGAGGTGGATCAGATCCTGACAGTTCTGCCGGATGAGACAGAGTCCCTTGGAATTACCGAGGGTGAGGATTATGTGACGCTGATCACCTGTACGCCTTATGCGGTAAATACCCACAGGCTTCTTGTGCGGGGACATCGTATCGCTTATGAAGAGGCGAAGGAGATCGAGAAGACGGAAGAGAAGATTTCCGGATTCACGAACCCAAGTGCAGTGATGCTGTTTCTTTGTGTGGTGATCGGAATCGTGATCGCGGTTGTGATTGTGACGGTTATGAAACGTTTTGGGGACAGGAGACATAAAAGAAATAAATAACAGATTATGAAAAATAAGAAGAAAAAAGGTTCCAGATTTCTGAACCTGCTGATCATACTGATCTTTCTTGCCGGGGCAGGTGTTTTTTCCTATCCGACGATCAGTAATTTATGGAATGAGTACCGGAATGCGCAGCTGGTGAGCCGCTATAATGAGTCGGTTGGCAGTCTGTCGGAGGATCGGTATAAGGAACTCTGGCAGGAGGCGCAGGAGTATAATGAACATCATACGGTGAATTCCATTGTGGATGCTTTTGACGAGAATGACGAGTATATTCTGAGTCATCCTTATGATGAGGTGCTTGACCCGAACGGGGACGGGCTGATGGGAAGTATTGAGATCCCGAAGCTTAATCTGACGCTGGCTATCTACCATGGCCTGAGTACAGAGGTTCTGGAAAAGGGTATCGGCCATGTGGAGGGGACTTCTCTTCCAATCGGCGGCGAGAGTACCCATGCGGTTCTGGCGGGGCACCGGGGGCTTCCGAGTGCGAAGCTTTTTACCGATCTTGACCAGATGGAGCTGGGGGATATTTTTCTCATCCATGTGCTGGATCGGACGCTGGCTTATAAGGTAGATCAGATCAAGACAGTTCTGCCGGAGGAGTCCGATGAGCTTTCAATCATCGAAGGTGAGGATCATGTGACGCTGGTTACGTGTACGCCTTATGGTGTGAATACGCACAGGCTTCTTGTGAGGGGAATCCGCACGGAGTACCATGAGGAGCAGGAGGCGGCAGAGACTCCGGTACAGAAGATTGCGAAACTTGACCCGGTGAAGGTTATGATCGGCGGTCTGGTGGTGCTGGTGATCCTGATCATCCTTATTTATATTGTAGTTCGCCGCAGGAGCAGAAAAAAGCAGTAGTTACTATAAGTTACCGTGGAGTTAGATAATCAACAAGGAGGCCGATTGTTGTGAAAAAGAGGGAGAATAAGAGAAAATACTGGAAGAGGCTTCTGGCCTGCCTGGGGATACTTGCCATGCTGGTGAGCTGTTTTTCGGGGGTTGTCCTGGCGGATTCCTATGAGCAGGGCAGGACGGGCAGCTTTAACCTGACGGTCCAGGAGACGGATTCGGATGGCAATGTGACTCCGTTAAGTGGGGTGAAGCTTAAGCTTTATAAGGTCGGCAGCGTGAATTATGACGGAAATGTGCATTTTGTGGTGGATGGTGCCTTTTCTTCGACGGGGGTGGATTTCGATGCCCTTGAGAGTGCCAGTGACTGGTTTTCGGCTGCGAGCAAACTGTCAGCGGTTGTGGAGAAGAGCGCGGTTACTGCGAAGGAGGCTGTTTCAGATTCCAGCGGCAGGATCGTGTACAGCGATCTTGAGGAGGGGATGTATCTGATCCTCGGGGGTTCGGATGGGACGTTTACGGTGACTCCGATGCTTTTGTCCATGCCTTATGCTACGCAGGAGAAGGGCTGGGTTTATGATGTGCAGGCTTTTCCGAAGGTGGAGAAGGTGACGGATAAGGGCAGTATCGAGGTTACAAAGAGGATTTATTATATTGACCCGGATAGTTTTGCGGTAAGCGAGATGGCGGCGGATGATGCGACTTATAAGGTCGGGCTTTTTCTGGATGCTGAGGGGACGATCCCTTTCCGGGGTGATTATACGAAGGATATCCGGCTTGTGAATGCGAGCAGCGGAACGGCTTCCTGGGATAATGTTCCGGATGGAAGGTATTATGTTTTTGAGCTTGATGAGAATGGTGATCCGATGGCGATCAATGAGTCGGTGGTTGTCGAGGATGAAAAAACCTTCTATTATAATGTAACGGATCCGGATGAGAATGAAACGAATGAGGCGGTTGTGAACCAGAGTACTTCTTCGAAGTCGGTATCTTATGTAAATAACTATTATTATTATATTCCGGGCGGTTTCTCGTTGAGAGGCTGGATCACGGTGAATAAGATCGTGAAGGTTGACGGACAGCAGACGACTGTGGATGATACCTTCTATGTAGGTGTTTTTGAGACAGGAGAGGATGGTTCGCTGACGCTTGTTGATGGTTCGGTGAGGGAGCTTGTGCAGAATGGTTCTGTCAAGATCGAGGTTTCTTTCCCTGAGAATACGGAGCCGGAGTCGGTAACTTATACGGTTCTGGAGACGGATCAGGATGGTAATCCGGTTGACCATGATTCCTTCGCTTATGAGGTTGAGGGTGAAGGTGATGTGGTTCTGAATAAGAATGAGAGCTATGAGAATTCCATTGATATCACGAACAGTAAGAATTCGACCACACCGACACCGACTGGTACTCCGGTGGTTACGCCTACGGTGACTCCTTCGGAGGAGGTGACTGTGACTCCGACACCGAATAATGGTGGTGGTGACAACGGTGGCCAGAAGCGTACTTCTGTGAAGACGGGTGATGATACGCCGATCGGTGTATGGGCCGGTATTCTTGTGGCTGCGATCGTGGCTGGTGGTGCTGCGGGAGTGGCTGTCAGAAGGAAAAAGAGGAAATAGTTTTTTTGGATATGAAAAGCCGGGTGTTTAACTGCCCGGCTTTTTTTTGAATCATATGAATTTATGGCTTGACATTTGGGGATTACGAGTATATTGTATGTAGTGCAGCAGCATTTTAAAGTTCATAAAAGATAGCCTTTTATTCAGAGTGGTGGAGATACAAAGGATCTGCGAAGCCACGGCAACCCCGTTTTTTTTTACGGAAGGTGCCAACCTGAGCGAGTGATCGAACAATAAGAGGATTGTTTATATAGCTTAAACAGTCCGATCATACGGGCTGTTTTTTATGTAGGTGAGGCAGCGGGGCTGCTTCTGTACAAAAGGAGAGATAACATGGAGAAAATTTTATTTACATCTGAGTCTGTAACTGAGGGACATCCGGATAAGGTCTGCGACTGTATTTCGGATGCGGTCCTTGACGCTATGATGGCGCAGGATCCGATGAGCCGTGTGGCTTGTGAGACGGCTACCACGACAGGGCTTGTTCTGGTTATGGGTGAGATCACTACCAAGGCGAATGTTGATATCCAGAAGATCGTCCGTGATACGATCCGTGAGATCGGTTATGATGATGCGGATTATGGTTTTGATGCGGATACCTGTGCGGTGATCACAGCTCTTGACAAGCAGTCTGCGGATATCGCGATGGGTGTTGACAAGGCTCTTGAGCAGAGAGAGGACAGCATGAATGAGGATGAGCTTGATTCCATCGGTGCGGGAGACCAGGGTCTTCAGTTCGGTTATGCTTCCAATGAGACGGAGGAGTTTATGCCGTATGCGATCAACATGGCTCATAAGCTTGCGAGACAGCTGACGAAGGTTCGTAAGGATGGTACTCTTAAGTATTTAAGACCGGATGGCAAGACTCAGGTTACGGTTGAGTATGATGAGGCTGGCAAGCCGAAGAGAATTGATGCGGTTGTATGCTCTACACAGCATGATCCGGATGTTACCCAGGAGCAGATCCATGCGGATATCAAGAAATATGTTTTTGATGCGATCATCCCGGCTGATATGGTTGACGGGGATACGAAGTATTTCATTAATCCGACTGGCCGTTTTGTTATCGGTGGACCGCACGGTGACAGTGGTCTGACCGGACGTAAGATCATTGTTGATACTTATGGCGGAACTGGCCGTCATGGCGGCGGTGCTTTTTCTGGTAAGGACTGCACAAAGGTTGATCGTTCTGCAGCTTATGCGGCGCGTTATGTTGCCAAGAATATCGTAGCAGCGGGGCTTGCCGACAAGTGTGAGATCCAGCTTTCTTATGCAATCGGTGTTGCGCATCCGACTTCTGTGAGTGTGAATACTTTCGGAACGGGCAAGATTTCTGAGGCGAAGCTGGTTGAGATCGTCCGTGAGAATTTTGACCTTCGTCCGGCTGGTATTATCAAGATGCTTGATCTCCGCCGCCCGATTTACAGACAGACAGCCGCTTATGGCCATTTTGGCCGCACGGATGTGGAGCTTCCGTGGGAGAAGCTGGATAAGGTTGAGGTGCTGAAGAAGTATCTTTGTAATTGTTATGAATAATAAGATGGAAGCCCCCCGGTATTAGCTCTACCGGGGGCTTTTTTATAGAAAATTTAGAGATAGGGAATAGGGTTTATGTTATAATACGTGTGAATGGTTTAATTGAGAAGGACGGAGATATAAATGAAGTTAAAGACACGTATTATTGTGGGCTTCGTTGCGATCATCCTGCTGCCGCTGCTTCTTTTTTCGGCGAGTCTTTACGGGTTCAGCCAGACGCAGGCAAGGCATATGCAGCAGAGCAGCAGTGTGGATGCGGAGCAGGATGAGGAATCGAACGGAATGATCTATGATATTTCGCTGGCGCAGTCTTCAAGCAGCCAGGTGAGGCTGATGGCCAAGGATATGATCCTGACGGCAACGGTCATTCTTGTTTTTACGGCGTTGTCGGTGGGACTCTGGATCTACCGGAGCATCGCGATTCCGATGGTGAAGCTTAAGAAGGCCACCCAGAATATCAAGGAGGGGAATCTGGATTTTGTGCTGGAGGTCGAAGGTAAGGATGAGTTCGCCCAGCTTTGCCAGGATTTTGAGGAGATGCGTAAGCGACTGAAGGAGTCCACGGAGGAGAAGATCCTGATGGATAAGGAGAATAAGGAGCTGATCAGTAATATTTCCCATGACCTGAAGACTCCGATCACTGCGGTGAAGGGTTATGTGGAGGGGATCATGGATGGTGTTGCGGATACACCAGAGAAGATGGACCGGTATGTGCGCACGATTTATAACAAGACCAATGAGATGGATCATCTGATCAATGAGCTGACCTTTTATTCTAAGATCGATACAAACCGTATTCCTTATACATTCAGTAAGCTGAATGTTGAGGATTATTTTTCTGACTGTGCAGAGGAACTGGGGCTTGAGATGGAGACCCGGGGAATTGAGCTTGTGTATGCCAATTATGTGGAGAGGGGCGTTCAGGTTATTGCAGATGGTGAGCAGATCCGCCGTGTGATCCACAATATTGTGAGCAATGCGATTAAGTATATGGACAAGCCGAAGGGAATCATCCAGCTTCGCGTAAAGGATGTGGGAGATTTCATCCAGGTAGAGATCGAGGACAATGGCAAGGGAATTGCTGCAAAGGATCTGCCATATATTTTTGACCGTTTTTACAGGACGGATGTTTCCAGGAATTCTTCCAAGGGTGGAAGCGGAATCGGACTTTCCATTGTTAAGAAGATCATGGAGGACCATGGTGGAAAGGTCTGGGCGACAAGCCGTCTGGGAATTGGGACGATCATGTATTTTGTACTTAGAAAATATCAGGAGGTACCGATAAATGAGTAGAATTTTGATCATAGAAGATGAGGAAGCGATTGCGGATCTTGAGAAGGATTATCTGGAGCTTTCCGGTTTTGAGGTAGAGATCGAGAACCGGGGAGACACAGGCCTTGTGCGTGCAATGAAAGAGGCGTTTGATCTGATCATTCTGGATCTGATGCTTCCGGAGGTGGATGGCTTCGATATCTGCAGACAGGTTCGCGAGGAAAAAAATATTCCGATCATCATGGTTTCCGCGAAGAAGGATGACATCGATAAAATCAGGGGGCTTGGGCTTGGAGCGGATGACTATATGACCAAGCCATTCAGCCCGAGTGAGCTTGTAGCCCGTGTGAAGGCACATATGGAGCGTTATAACCGTCTGGTCGGTTCTAATGTGCATAAGAATGATGTGATTGAGATCCGTGGAATCAAGATTGATAAAACTGCCCGCCGTGTGTGGGTGAATGGCGAGGAGACCACGTTTACAACCAAGGAGTTTGATCTTCTGACCTTCCTGGCAGAGAATCCGAACAGAGTGTTTACCAAAGAGGAGCTTTTCCGGGAAATCTGGGATATGGAGTCTGTGGGGGATATTGCGACAGTTACTGTGCATATCAAGAAAATCAGAGAGAAAATCGAATTTAATACGGCCAAGCCTCAGTATATTGAAACGATATGGGGCGTTGGATATCGGTTTAAGGTGTGAGTGTGTTTGCAGCTCCGTTTGCGGTGCATCTGGATGAGAAAACCAATACTTACGTGGAACCGGATATTTCCGTTATCTGTGACCCGGATAAGCTGGATGAGAGAGGCTGCAAGGGTGCGCGGGAATATTGGATCGTGGATCCTTCGAAGAATCTGATACAGGTATATGATTTTGAACATGAAGATACGGAACAGTATACATTTCAGGATTCGATTAAAGTTGGAATCTATGAGAATCTGAGGATTGAGCTTGGTGAGATGTGATGAAAATGGAGGGGAATATCGTCTGATGATAGCTCCTCTTTATTTTTAGAATGAAAAGGGAGAACTATGGAAGACAGATTGTATAAAAGGCTTGAGGAGTATGGCAGGAGTGATTTTTACCCGTTTCATATGCCTGGACATAAGAGGAATCCGCTGGCTGTAGACGGTGATTTTCCGGTGGAGAGGGATATTACGGAGATTGACGGATTCGATAACCTGCATCATGCGGAAGACATTCTGAAAAGAGCCCAGGAGGATGTTGCCCGGATCTATGGTGTGCAGGAGAGCTTTTACAGCATTAATGGAAGCTCCGGGGCGATTCTGGCGGCGGTGTCTGCGGCTGTGAAGAAGGGCGGACATATTCTGGTGGCAAGGAATTGCCATAAGGCTGTATACCATGGAATTTACCTGCGGGATTTGGAAGCCGCTTATATTTATCCACATGAAGATCCCAAGTTGGGGATAAATGATGGAATTTCGCCAAGCCGTGTGGAAATGTATCTGGCAGAGAATCCGGATATCGAAGCGGTGCTGATCACATCGCCAACTTATGACGGGATCGTGTCAGATGTTGCACGGATCGCGGAGGTCGCCCATAATTATGGAGTGCCGCTGATCGTGGATGAAGCCCATGGTGCACATTTTTGCTTTTCGGATTATTTTCCGGTGTCTGCGGCGCAGCTTGGCGCGGATGTGGTGATCAACAGTGTGCATAAGACACTGCCTTGTCTGACGCAGACGGGAGTGATCCATCTGTGCAGCGACAGGGTGAGCAGAGATAAACTGAAGCGGTTTCTTGGGATTTACCAGAGCAGCAGTCCGTCGTATATTTTGATGAGCAGTATTGATGCGTGCATGGATAAGCTGGAGCGTGAGGGTGCTGAGATGTTCCGTGTGTTTACGGAGAATCTGGAGAAAGCACGCGTTCGTCTTGGAAATTGCAGGTATATCCAGCTGGTAACACCGGAAGCTTGTGGGTGTCAGAGGGTTTTTGATTTCGACAGATCCAAGATCCTGCTTTCTACTGTAAACAGTTCCCTAAATGGAAGGCAGCTCCATCAGATCCTGCGGGAGGAGTTTCATCTGGAAATGGAGATGGAGGCAGAGAATTATGTGCTGGCCCTGGCTGCGGTTGGTGATACGGCAGAAGGATTTCGAAGACTTTGCGAAGCGGTTGAGGAGATTGACCGGCGGGAATCGTTAAAATACAGAGAAGAAACGGCAGAAACAGAATCTGTCAAAAATGGAAAAATGAAACAGATCATGCGGATTTCCCAGGCTATGGATGCAGAGTGTGAACGGTGTCGGCTGGAGGAGTGTATCGGCAGGATTTCCGCGGAGTTTGCGTATCTTTATCCGCCGGGGATTCCATTGATCGTTCCCGGAGAACAGATTTCAGGACATTTTGTAAAAAATGTGAGAAGATACCTGGAACAGGGCTTTGAGGTTCAGGGGCTGAGTGATCAGAAGAATGAGACTGTGTGTGTGGTTCGCAGCGATGCGGCAGATGCACAGGAGTAGAGGAGCTAAGAATAAAGTGGGAAAGATTTTTTACATTATGGGAAAAAGTTCTTCCGGGAAGGACAGCGTTTATAGGCAGTTGGAGGCGGATCAGGAGCTTGGGTTAAAGCGGTTGGTGATCTATACCACTCGTCCTATTCGTGACGGAGAAGAGAACGGAAGAGAGTATTTTTTTACAGATGAAAAGAAACTGGAGGACTTCAGAAGTGATGGAAAACTGATCGAGTCCCGGACTTATGAAACGGTTTATGGACCGTGGACGTATTTTACGGCGGATGATGGTCAGGTTGCTGCCGGAAATAACAGTTATCTGGGGATCGGAACCCTGGAATCCTATATGCAGCTTCGAGAGTATTACGGTGATGATGTAATGCGCCCGGTGTATATCCAGGTGGAGGATGGTGAGCGTCTGGAGCGTGCACTTGCCAGGGAAAGGACTCAGGAGAATCCGAAATACGAGGAGATGTGCAGACGTTTTCTGGCAGACCAGAAGGATTTTTCCGAAGAAAATATTCTGAAGGCGGGTATAGGTGGGCGTTTCTGGAATCATAATCTGGATGAATGTGTAGAGGAAATTAAAGAATATATAAAAAATGTTCAATAGGGAAAAATAGTTTTTTTTATACAGAAGATTATGTTATAATTAATTGGAAGATGTCTTCCGGGTATGACGGAGGACACAAAAGGCAGAAAGAGGTGATTCTTATGGCAGGATTTCATGACATCATTGGCCATGACGATGTAATCAGGCATTTAAAGAATGCGATCGAGACGGGGAAGGTATCCCACTCTTATATTTTTACAGGAGAACCAGGTTCTGGCAAGAAGCTTCTTGCAGGGACGTTTGCGGCAGCATTGCAGTGTGAATCAGGAGAGTCTGAACCGTGTATGACCTGTGATTCGTGTAAGAAGGCGATCGGCAAGAATCATCCGGATATCATCACAGTGAATCATGAGAAGCCTGGCAGCATCAGTATTGATGAGGTGAGGGAGCAGGTTGTCCATGATGTGGATATCAAGCCGTACTGCAGTCCGCATAAGATTTATATCATTCCGGATGCGGAGATGATGACCGTACAGGCTCAGAATGCTATTTTGAAAACAATTGAAGAGCCGCCGGAATATGCGGTGATCCTGTTGCTGACAAGCAATATCGACAGTCTTCTTCCTACGATCCGATCTAGGTGTGTCCGCCTGGATCTGAAAGTAGTGGATGATGGTCTTGTAAAGAAGTATCTGATGGAGCATCTTCAGGTGCCGGATTACCAGGCTGAGATTGACGCGTCTTATGCCCAGGGAAGTATCGGCAAGGCGAAAGAAGCTGCAACTTCCCAGGAGTTTGCAGAGATGACTGCCAACGCACTGAAGATTCTGAAATATGCCAATACCATGGAGGTTTATGAGCTTACAGAAGCGATCAAGACCTTGACCATGGACAAGAATAACATAAATGATTATCTGGATATTTTTCAGTTCTGGTTCCGCGATGTTCTGATGTTTAAGGCAACAAGGGAAATTGACAACCTGGTATTTAAACAGGAGATTAATTTTATCAGAGAGCAGGCCAGTGAGCGTTCTTATGAGAATATCGAAAAAATTCTTGAAGCATTGGAGAAGACCAAGGTTCGTCTCCGTGCCAATGTTAATCTCGAACTTGCCCTGGAGCTCCTGTTCCTGACAATTAGGGAGAAATAGAATGGAAATGGTAGTTGGAGTAAGATTTCGAAATGTAGGAAAAATATATTATTTTAATCCTAAGGACTACAAGGTTAAGGTTGGCGACCACGTTATCGTGGAGACTGCCAGAGGCGTGGAGTACGGACGTGTTGTTCTGGAACCGCGCGCTGTAAAGGAAGATGAGGTGGTTCATCCGCTGAAAGAGGTTCTTCGTGTTGCGACTAAGGAGGATGAGGAGCATGAGGCTGAGAACCGTCTTAAGGAGAAGGATGCTTTTAAGATCTGCAAGAAGAAGATCCGTGAGCATGGTCTTGAGATGAAGCTTATTGATGCGGAGTATACTTTTGATAATAACAAGGTGCTGTTTTATTTTACAGCGGACGGACGTATTGATTTCCGTCAGCTTGTAAAGGATCTGGCGTCTGTATTTAAGACAAGGATCGAGCTTCGTCAGATCGGAGTACGTGATGAGACCAAGATCCTTGGCGGTATTGGTATCTGCGGAAGGACGCTTTGCTGTCATACGTATCTTTCCGAGTTTGCACCGGTTTCTATCAAGATGGCGAAGGAGCAGAATCTTTCCCTGAACCAGACGAAGATTTCCGGTGTATGTGGAAGACTGATGTGCTGTCTGAAGAATGAGCAGGAGACTTACGAAGAGCTGAACCGTAATCTTCCTGGTATCGGTGATACAGTTACAACACCGCAGGGGGTTCAGGGTACAGTTCAGAGTGTGAATGTTCTGCGCCAGATGGTGAAGATCGTGGTTGATGTCAATGATGAGAAGGAGATTCAGGAGTATCCGGTTCGAGACCTGAAATTCCGTCCTAAGAAGAAAAAGGGCAAAGGCGGCGACCACGAAGAGAAAAAGGGAGATACAAAACCGAATGAAAAATGATCTGGTTAAGTGCGGTGAGCGGGTAGATGATCTTCAGAATGGTTATTTTGTGATCCAGGATCCGAAGAAATTCTGCTTTGGCATGGACGCTGTGCTGCTTTCCGGTTTTGCCCGGGTGAAGAAGGGTGAGACTGCGCTGGATATGGGGACTGGCACGGGAATTATTCCGATCCTGCTTTCACAGAGGACTGAGGGGAAGCATTTTACCGGCCTGGAGATCCAGGCAGAGTGTGCAGAGATGGCTGACCGCAGTGTGAAATATAACTGTCTTGAGGACAGAGTTCAGATCGTTGAAGGTGATATTAAAGAAGCTGCCGGAATTTTTGGGGCGGCTTCTTTTGATGTGGTGACATGCAATCCGCCGTATATGATCGGCCAGCATGGACTGACAAATCCGCATATGCCCAAGGCGATCGCAAGACATGAGATCCTTTGTACTTTCGATGATGTAGCCAGTCAGGCTGCAAGAGTTCTGAAAGACAGAGGAAGATTTTACCTGGTGCACAGGCCATTCCGGCTGGTGGAGTTAATGGCTACGCTGACCAAATATAAGCTGGAGCCTAAGAGGATGCAGCTAGTGTATCCTTTTATTGATAAGGAGCCAAATATGGTTCTGATTGAGGCCTGTAAGGGCGGAAATTCCAGGATACAGGTTGAGAGGCCGCTGGTAGTATATGAGAAGCCAGGAGTTTATACGAGAGATATTCTGGAACTCTATCAGATGGTCTGATCCATCGAGACTATATCGGCAGTGTATCGGCGCTACGCAGAGGGGGGCGCGGCTTTGCGGCCCCTTTGCGGCCCCTTTGCAGTTTTCAAAGTTTTCAACATACAACAAATCCCCGCGGTCAAGCGTGATAAAATCCCGCGGTCAGGCAAGAAAAGAGGAAAATATGAATAAAACAGGAAAACTCTATCTATGTGCCACCCCCATAGGCAACCTGGAAGACATCACTTTAAGAGTTTTAAGGACACTTAGGGAAGTGGACTTAATCGCTGCGGAAGACACCCGCAACAGCATCAAACTTCTGAACCATTTTGACATAAAAACCCCAATGACAAGTTACCATGAATACAACAAGATCGATAAAGGTCATGTCCTTGTAGAAAAAATGCTCGCAGGTACAAATATCGCTCTGATCACAGACGCAGGTACCCCAGGTATTTCAGATCCAGGTGAAGAGCTGGCAGCCATGTGCTATGAAGCAGGGATCGAGGTAACATCACTTCCGGGCCCGGCAGCCTGTATCACAGCCCTGACATTATCAGGCCTGCGCACCAGACGATTTGCTTTTGAAGCGTTTCTTCCGGCGGACAAAAAAGAGCGGAAAACCATCCTGGAAGAGCTTTCCAATGAAACGAGAACTATAATCCTTTATGAAGCCCCTCACAGGCTTGTACGGACTCTTGGCGAGCTCAGAGAGGCACTTGGCAACCGGCGTATGACTCTTTGCAGGGAACTGACCAAAAAACATGAAACAGCGTTCCGCACAACTATTGATGATCTCATTGATTTTTATAAAGATGAGAAGCCGTTGGGGGAATGTGTTCTTGTGATCGAGGGCAGAAGCCGCAGCGAAATGGAAGCGGAAAAACGTGCTTCCTGGGAAGCGATTTCCATTCCGGAGCATGTGGCCATGTATGAGCAGCAAGGGAATTCCAGGAAAGATGCCATGAAGCTTGCTGCAAAAGACAGAGGAGTTTCCAAGAGGGATATTTATAAGGCGTTGCTGGAGGAGTAGGATTCCGAAAAATAAAGAAAGCAAAACAGGGAAACTGCAAGGTGTATTTTGGGTAAATGATAAGAAGATACGCCTGCAGTTTGTTACTGTTCACTGGTAATATTCCGCGAGGTGTTTTTTGTGAGCGGAGGTCACAGAAAACCCGAGAAT
>CAVBVT010000077.1:0-13603 GCA_963598855.1 Eggerthellaceae bacterium | reverse complement strand
ATTGATTCAAAAGATTGACCATCAACGAACATGTATGTAGTTTTGAATATACAATACACAAAGAAGTGGCCATCCAAGCCACTTTTTTTATTACTCCAAACATAAAATACCTATTTCCAAACCCACTATTTTATGCTATCATATAGCTTAACCTGCGAAAAAAAGGAGGTTACGCGATGAATCACATTGAACAGAAAATCATTGAGACAATAGATGAACACAGAGACGAGATCATAGCCTTTGCGAAGGATATCCAGAGTCATCCGGAGCCGGGGTTTTATGAAGAGAGAACAGCCGCGCACGTAGCGGCTTTTTTGCGTGGCCTGGGACTTCGCGTACATGGAGGACTTGCACGCACAGGGGTCCGCGCAGAGTGGATGGAACAGGACGGACCGAACATTACGATTATTGGAGAACTTGACGCCATTGGATGCAAGTCGCATCCGATGGCTGATCCCGTAAACGGGACAGCACATGCATGCGGACACCACGCACAGATTGCAGCCATGATCGGCGCAGCATTGGCACTGACCAATGAGGAGGTTCAAGCCTCTCTGTCTGGGTCCGTATCTTTTTTTGCCGTTCCGGCGGAAGAATACATTGATGCAGATAAACGTGCACGCCTTCGAAAAGAAGGAATCGACTTTCCTGCATCAGGAAAAAGTGAGCTGATCCGCCTTGGAGAATTTGATCATTCAGATATTATTATGACCACTCATGTGCATATGATGCCAGTGGAGGAAGATTTTTACCTGGGAAATGCAGCCTGTAATGGATTTTCAGCAGAGCGTGTCACAGTAAGAGGGAAAGCTGCACATGCAGCTATCGATCCCTGGGATGGAGTCAACGCATTAAGCATTACCTCAAGTGCGCTCCAGATGATGGGTCTGATGCGCGAGACTTTCCGGGAGGAAGATCATGTGCGCCTTCACAATGTGATCCGCAAAGCCGGCGATGTGATCAATGCAGTTCCTGATGAGGCAGTGATCGAAACAAAAGTCCGCGCAGCATCCCTGGAAGCGATCCGTGCAACCCAGGCAAAAATGGATCGAGCTTATGATGGTGCAGCATATGCTTTCGGCGGTAAGATCGAAAGAGAGCCTTTGCAGGGTTATATGCCGATCATCCACAGGGGTGCAGATGAAGTTATGAGAGAATCTGTGGAACTTCTGGATGCCACATACCGGTGTTCCAAAACCTCAGATTTCAACAATGCCTGTACAGATGTAGGAGATCTGACCCACTTATTCCCTGTGCTGAATTTCACATTCGGAGGATTTGAAGGAAAACTTCACGGAGCAGATTTTCAGATCACAGATGAAGAACTGGCCTATATCAAACCAGCCAAGCTTCTGGCTCTGACAACGTACCGTCTTTTATGTGATGAGGCAAAAGAAGCTAAGAAAATATGTCAGGAATTCAAACCTGTATTTAATAAAGAAAGTTATTGTCAGTATATACGGGATAATTTTCATGAAAATGAGTAGTTAAGCAGATATTCGTAAACTCACAGAAGATATATTGAATTCTTTTAAAGTAAAAGTCAGAAAGTCTATATCAGATATAAACGGACATAAAATCCAAAATGAGTTACGAAAAGGAAACACAAATAAGTAATGAAAAGAAATATCTGTATTATTGCAAAAAAAGACAAGGAGAGCTAAATGTCCGAAATTTCATTAGAACTGAAAAACATAAAAAAGAGCTTCCAGGAAGGGGAGGACGTCCTGGAAGGCATCTGCCTTACGGCAAAAAAAGGAGAATTTGTTACACTGCTGGGATCTTCCGGCTGCGGTAAGACGACTACGCTGCGTATCATCGCAGGGCTGGAACAGCCAGATTCCGGGCAGGTTTTTCTGGATGGAAAAGACGTAACTGGTTTGGAACCCAATCGCAGAAATGTGAATACTGTGTTTCAGAATTACGCACTTTTTCCCCATATGAATGTGGCTGATAATATCGGTTATGGACTGAAGCTAAAGAAAACGCCAAAAGCCGAGATCAGCCGCAGAGTAAAAGAAATGCTGGAACTTGTCCAGCTTACAGGATTTGAGAAAAGAAAACCATCGGAACTTTCCGGCGGTCAGAGACAGCGAGTAGCCATTGCCAGGGCACTGGTGAATAATCCGGAAGTCCTTCTTCTGGATGAACCGCTGGGGGCATTGGATCTGCAGCTTCGGCGTGCCATGCAGCATGAGCTGAAACGCCTGCAGAAAAAACTTGGCATTACATTTATTTACATTACCCACGATCAGGAAGAAGCCATTAATATGTCGGACACGATCGCGGTGATGAATCACGGCCGCTTTGAGCAGATCGGAACTCCGGATGAAATTTATAATCATCCGAAAACCAGCTACGTTGCGACCTTTGTAGGAAATTCAAACATTCTGAAAGGGGTTGTAAAACCGTCATCAGATAATAACGCCGGTGAGATTACAATAGCGACAGAAAGCGGAGAAGTGCAGGTTTCCGCATCATCTGCAGAAAATCTGCCGCAGTCAGGTGAAACCGTCACGATCGCAGTACGAAGTGAGAATATCCGTTTTGAAGAAAGCGTAAATAACATACAGGGTAATCCACAGGAAAATGGATCCGAATGTGCAGAGAAAATTGCACATGAAGGCACACAGAAGCACATGGACAATACAAATTCAACAGGCAATATTCAAGGTCTCACCGCCGAAGTCATAGAAAAAACTTTCGCAGGCGGTCAGCTTCGTGTAGTTCTGAAAACAACAGAAGGCCAGGAAATCATAGCTAGCCGCTACGGTATTGACACAAGCGTAAACGTAGGCGAAACAGTACTATGCTGTTTTAATCCTTCTGATGCTGTTCTCGTAGATCGACATGAAGCAAACACAGAGACAAACACAGAAGCAAACACAGAAACAAGCGCGCAGGAATCTAACAAGCAGAGAGATAACCAAAGCCCAACAGGAGGCCCCCATGCGTAAGCGCAGTGCAGGCTCCGTATGGATGATCCTGCCGCTGTACATTTTTACATTGATCTTTGTAGCCCTGCCTCTCCTGTATGTGATCGCTTTAAGCTTTTCCACAGCAGACGGTGGCTACGGCGTAAACTGGCAATTTACTCTGGATAATTACAAACAGATTCTGGAACCGGTATATCTGCAGACTTTTACAGGATCTTTTCGCCTTGCCATTACCAGTACACTGATCATCTGTCTGATCGGTTATCCTTTCGGCTATTTTATGGCGAAACTTTCCGAGGGAAAAAAGAAGCTTGCCATGTTGTTTCTGATGCTGCCATTCTGGGTGAACTCCCTGATCCGGCTTTACGGATGGATCATCATTCTCCAGAAAAAAGGTCTTCTGAACTATATTTTGATGAAACTGGGACTGATACAGGAACCCTTGAAGATCCTGTACAGTTATCCTGCCATTGTTATTGGCATGATCTATGTATTGCTGCCGTTTATGGTATTATCCGTCTATTCCAGCGCGGAAAAACTGGACTGGTCACTGGTAGAAGCCGCCAGAGATCTTGGAGCCAGCAGATGGCAGGCTTTCTGGAGCGTTACCTTTAAGCTGACCCTGCCGGGACTTCTTTCCGGAGTGATCCTTACCTTTATTCCGTCCATGGGCCTGTTTTTTATTGCAGATATCCTTGGCGGAAACAAGATCGTACTGGTGGGAAGCCTGATCCAGGAGCAGATGACAAGAGGAAATAACTGGCCGTTTGCTGCAGCACTGGCCGTAGTATTAATGGTACTTACCACGCTTATGATCGTGCTGTACCGCAAGATCACCAATGTAAAGGAACTGGAGGGAATCGGATGAAAAAGAATTCAAAACTTTCGGGATTATATCTGGGAATCCTTTTTTTCCTTATGTACCTGCCCATTGGAGTGGTAGTTGTATTTTCCTTTAATGAGGCAAGACTTCCGGTGCGTTTTACCGGATTTTCCCTGAAATGGTATCAGGAACTTTTTCAGGACAGAGACCTGATTCAGGCATTAAAAAACAGCCTCATCCTGGCCGTATCCAGCTGTGCAGTATCAGCAGTGATCGGAACGCTGGGGGCTGTAGGACTTTCCAGGATCCACTGGAAAACAAAAGGAGCACTGGAATATATTTCCATCCTGCCGCTGATGATCCCCGAGATCATTCTTGGAATGGTACTGATGGCATTTTTTTACATGCTGCATCTGCCATTTGGAATGCTGACACTTCTGATCGGACACACGGTTTTCTGCGTGCCCTATATATTAATGGAAGTAAAAGCAAGGCTTGTGGGAATGGACCCGTCCCTTGAGGAGGCTGCCAGAGATCTTGGAGCCAGCTCTTTTCGGGCATTCTGGGACATTACCCTGCCGCTTATCATGCCGGCTGTCATATCCGGCTCCCTGCTGGCTTTTGCCATGTCCATGGATGACGTGGTGATCAGCATTTTTGTTACAGGTCCGCGTGTATCCACGCTGCCGATAAAAGTATACACACAGATGAAAACAGGCGTTACGCCGGAGATCAACGCACTTTGCACAATTATGCTGGGAGTGATCCTTTTTGTGCTGGCAGTGTATCTGATCATAGGAAAACGCGGGAAGGGGAAGACAAGAGATGAGCAATAAACTGATCGAGTTAAAGAATCTCACAAAAAACTTTGATGACCAGCAGGTGCTTCGTGGTATCAATCTGGACATCCACGAAAACGAATTCCTTACGCTTCTGGGTCCCAGCGGCTGCGGAAAAACAACAACTTTAAGAATTATCGCAGGTTTTGAGGAGCCAAGCGGCGGAGAGGTGCTGTTTAACGGCATCGAGATCTCAAAACTTCCTCCGTACAAAAGAGAGATCAATACCGTATTCCAGAAATATGCGCTGTTTCCGCATCTCAATGTTATGGACAATATCGGTTTTGGTCTCAACCTGAAAAAAGTAGATAAATCCGTGATCGAGCAGAAAGTAAAAAGAATGCTGAAGATGGTAGGTCTGGAGGGCTTTGAAAAAAGAGATGTCACCCTTCTTTCCGGCGGACAGCAGCAGCGAGTAGCGATTGCGAGAGCACTTGTCAATGAGCCGAAAGTCCTTCTTCTGGATGAGCCTCTTGGTGCGCTGGATGCAAAGATCCGTAAGCAGATGCAGATAGAGCTGAAAAAGATCCAGAGAGAAGTTGGCATCACATTTATCTATGTTACCCATGACCAGGAAGAGGCACTTTCCATGTCTGATACCGTAGTTGTTATGAACAACGGTGAGATCCAGCAGATCGGCAGTCCGACAGACATCTACAATGAGCCGGAAAACCGTTTTGTTGCAGGATTTATCGGAGAGTCCAATATTATAGAAGGAACTATGATCAAAGATTTCCTTGTCGAATTCGATGGTTTCCAGTTTGAGTGTGTGGATAAAGGATTCGAGGATAATGAAGCCATTGAGGTGGTTCTCCGTCCGGAGGATCTGGATATCGTAGAACCGGAGCAGGCCAAGATTAGAGGAACTGTACGGAACATTACGTTCAAAGGCGTGCATTATGAGATCCTGATCGAGACGGAGCTTCGCACATACATGGTACACACTACAGACTACGCAGCAGTAGGACGTGAAGTAGGACTGAAATTTGGTCCTGAAGATATCCATGTTATGTGCAGAATGGGAGGATACTAATGAAACAGTTCAAACATCTCATTAAGCCGTACATCATCTGGGCCGCGATCCTGATCGTTGTGCCGCTGATCCTGATCGTGCTTTATGCGTTTACCTCAGATGGAAATGAGGTGCTGACTTTGCACTTCACATGGGCGAATTTTGCAAAATTTCTGGAAACTACCTATTTAAGTGTAATCCTGAAATCTTTTCGCCTGGGTATCCTTACCACAGTGATCTGTCTTGTGTGCGGATATCCTCTGGCATACATTATTTCGAAATATTCCGAGAAGGTGCAGAGTTTTCTTATCCTCATGGTTACGATCCCGATGTGGATCAACATGCTTCTCCGTACTTATGCATGGATGAACATTCTTTCCGATAACGGTCTGGTGAACAACCTTCTGAAAATGCTGGGGATCTCACCGATCACCATGATGTATACAGATTTTTCCGTTATTGTGGGTCTTGTCTGTAACTTCATGCCGTTTATGATCATTCCGATCCATACATCTTTAAGCAAAATGGACAAATCATTGCTCGAGGCGGCCAATGACCTTGGGGCAAACCCGTTCCAGACTTTCTGGAAAGTAACCTGGAAGCTTTCCATGCCAGGTGTTGTCAACGGTGTTATGATGGTATTCCTTCTGTCCATCTCAACTTTCGTAATTCCGAAACTTCTCGGCGGCGGACAGTACATGCTGATCGGTAATCTGATCGAGTCTCAGTTTATTTCTGTCGGTGACTGGAACTTCGGAAGTGCCATCTCTCTGATCCTGGCTGTGATCATCCTGATCTTTATGAGCCTGATGAAGAAGATGGACAAACAGGATGATTAAAGGAGGCAGGAGATGAAAAGAAAAAATACCATATTTTCAAAATTATATGTAGTACTGTGCCTGGCATTTTTTTACCTGCCGATCCTTGTGACGATGATCTTTTCCTTCAACTCATCCAAGTCACTGACCAGATTTACAGGATTTTCCCTGCGGTGGTACGGCGAGCTGATAAACAATGTAGAGATCAGCAAAGCGGTATATGTATCTGTAACGATCGCAATCCTGGCAACCATTATTTCCACAATACTGGGAACGATCACAGCCATCGGCCTTTCCAAATCCAGAAAAGTACTCAAAGAGCTGGTTCTTACCATTAATAACTTTCCGATCCTGAACCCGGAGATCGTAACAGCCATTGGTCTGATGCTTCTGTTTTCTTCCGTTGGAATGACGAAAGGTTATCTGACCATGCTGCTGGCACATATCGCGTTCTGTACGCCATATGTTATTACAAGCGTTTATCCGAAAGTGCGAAATCTGGACCCGAACATGGCCAATGCTGCCATGGATCTTGGAGCAACTCCATATCAGGCCCTGACAAAAGTTATCGTGCCTATGATCAAAGAGGGAATTTTTGCGGGAGCACTGCTGGCATTTACCATGTCCTTTGACGATTTTGTAATTTCCTACTTTGTTTCCGGGAACGGAGTAAAAAATATCTCCATCGTTGTATATAATATGACGAAGCGTATCAATCCGACGATCAATGCATTGTCAACCCTCGTTATTATTGTAATTGTTCTTGTTCTGCTTTCTGCAAATCTGGTAATGCCGAGATTGCAGGCTACCACTATAAAAAAGCTGAATCCAAAGACAAGAAGGATCATTGCAGCTGTGACTGCAGTAATTTTTGTGGTTGTTATGGGAAAGTGGACTATTGTAAGTCAGGGAAATCACGTGCTGCGTGTATACAATGCGGGTGAATACATGGATCTGAGCCTGTTAGATAAGTTTGAAAAAGAGTATAACTGTACTGTTGTATACGAAACTTTTGAATCCAACGAAATGATGTACACCAAGCTTGCCAGCGGTGAGACCTATGATATTCTGGTACCGTCCGATTATATGATCGAACGACTGATCAAAGAGGAATATCTCCAGGCAATTGACTGGAAAAAGATCCCGAACAAGAAGAATCTTCTCTCTGAAGTACAGAACAAGGACTATGATCCGGGAAACCGTTATTCCTGCCCGTATTTCTGGGGAACTGTTGGAATCCTTTATAATAAAAACGTAGTATCAGAGGAAGATCTGGATAAAGAAGGCTGGAACATCCTTACAGATGAGAAATATAAAGGAAATCTTTATATGTATGATTCTGAGCGAGATTCTTTCATGGTTGCCCTGAAAGCACTGGGATACTCCATGAATACCAAGAATCTGGATGAGATCCAGGAAGCGTATGAGTGGCTGATCAACCAGAGAGATACCATGGACCCGATCTATGCAGGCGATGACGTGATCGACAATATGATCTCAGGAAACAAGGCAATGGCAGTTGTATATTCTGGAGATGCTTCCTATATTATCAGTGAAAATCCGGATCTTGATTACTATACTCCGCAGCAGGGAACCAATACCTGGTACGATGCAATGGTCATCACAAAGGACTGCAGCGAGGTAGATCTGGCACATGAGTTCATTAATTTTATGCTGGATGATGAAAATGCACTTTCCAATACGGAAGAAGTAGGATATACTTCTACTGTGAAGAGTGCATTCGAGGAGATGAAGAACGGAACTTATGAGGGAATTGATTCCTATATTCCGCAGATTGACAATCCCAAGAATGAAATCTTCGGATACCAGAAGCCAAAGATCAAGCAGAAATTTGCAGAACTTTGGACGAAGGTAAAAGCAAAATAAAACGACGTCAGAGAGACAGACATTAAGGAGGTTCTATGAAAGCGAGAAAAGCAGCAGCAATCATGTTATGTGCAGCACTTGGAGCATCTATGGTAACAGGTGTCAGCGTCAGTGCGAAAGATAAAGATGAACTGGTACTTTATACATGGGACGGAATGGTTCCCCAGGAAGTACTGGATGACTTCGAGAAAGAAACAGGAACTAAGGTTGTTTACTCTAACTTTGATACAGATGAGACTATGCTTGAGAAGCTTTCCCAGGCAAAAGGCGGTGATTACGATGTTGTGATCGCAGATGATTACATTATCGACAGTGCAGTGCAGGAAGGACTTGTCCAGAAGATCGACAAGGACACAGTTACTAATTTCGGAAACATCAATCCGCTTTTCCAGGGACAGTTCTATGATCCGGATGATGAGTATACTGTACCGTACGGTGCAGGAATCCCGCTGATCGTTTACGATCCGGACCAGGTAGATATTGATATCAAAGGATATAAAGATCTCTGGGATCCGTCTCTTGAGGACAGCGTAGCTATTGTTGGAAACTATCGGGTAATTGCCGGCATCACACAGCTTTCCATGGGCGAGAGCATGAATGAAGATGATGTCGATGTGATCGCCAAGACCGGTGAGAAGCTTCAGGAGCTGGCACCGAATATCCGCCTGATCCAGGACGACAATACACAGAATGCACTTCTTAACGGAGAGGCAAGTGTGGCATTCCTTTACACTTCACAGGTAACACAGGCTCTGAAAGACAACCCGGATCTTAAGGTGGTTTATCCGGAAGAGGGACTTGGATTCGGAATCCTTGGAACCTTTATTCCAAGCGAGGCACCAAACGCTGAGGCTGCAAATGAGTTTATTAACTATCTTCTTCAGCCGGAAGTAACAGCCAAGTGCATCAATTCTGTTGGATACTATAATACAAATAAGGCAGCAGACGATCTGGTAGATGAGAATCTGGTTGTTCCGGATGATGTGACAAAAGGCGAGATCGTACAGAATGTAAGCCAGGAAGCAGAGCAGGAATACAACAAGATCTGGACAGAATTTAAGGCTGCCTGCGATTAAAGAATAAAGAGCAGTAAGGGGGTTTTAAGGTGGAAATATACAAGGGCACATCTGCCTTTGCCGGAATCGCCATCGGAAAAATACTGTATTATCACAGAGGCGAATATCAGATCCGCCAGTCCATGGTAGATAATGTAAAAAAAGAGCTGGATCGTCTGGACCGCGCAAGAACAGCAGTCAGGGAACAGATCCAGCACATGTATAAAAATGGCTGCCCGTTTCCAAAGGAGCAGGAGCTGACACTGAAACGTCAGCTCAAGCTTCTTGGCGGAGGCAGTTTTCAGCGGGCAGTGGAGAGTATGATCACAACAGAGAAAGTCAGTGCAGCTTATGCTGTCCAGACTACAAGGGATGAGCTCGCAAATGTATTCCGCAATCTGGAAGACGAGGCAGTGAAGGAACAGATCGAAAATATCCGCGAGATCTCAGAACTTCTGATCGGTGCAATGGGCGGTTCCCATGCGCGGATCAATTTGGGAGATGAACCTGTGATCCTTGCGGCGGAGCAGCTTTCACCGAATGAGCTGCTGGAGATGAATAAATCAAGCCTTCTGGCAGTAGCCATGCACCAGGGATCGATTATTTCCCATGTTTCCATTATGGCGAAATCCATGGCGATCCCAACACTGGTGGAAGTGGAGATCCAGAAGGACTGGGACGGACATCTGGCAATTGTGGATGGTTATACAGGAACGCTGTATATTGATCCGGAGCCGGAACTTCTGAAAGAATATGAAATCCGCCATCAGGCAGATACAGAAGAACGGGAAGAGTTGTTAAGGCTTCGAAATCAGAAAGATATCACTGCAGATGGAAAAGAGATCAGGCTTTTGGCAAATATCGGAAATCTGGATGATCTGAACACAGTGCTCTATTACGGGGCGGCAGGAATCGGGCTTCTCCGCAGTGAGTTCCAGTATCTAGGCAGGGAGAATTATCCAAGGGAGAATGAGCTTTTCCGTGCTTATAAGAAAGTAGCGGAAGATATGGAGGGCCGTCTGGCAGTGATCCGTACCGTGGATCTTGGAGCAGACCGCCAGGCAGAATATATGGCGATCCCGGATGAAGTAAATCCTATGATGGGAAACCGCGGCATCCGTCTCTGTCTTGACCGGAAAAAAATGTTCAAAGCCCAGATTCGTGCCATTTACCGTGCAAGTGCTTATGGAAATATCAGTCTGATGTATCCGATGATCACATCAGAGGAAGAACTTGACGAGATCGAAGAACTGATCCAGGAAGTTAAGAAAGGCCTCGATGAAAAAAATATCCCGTACAAAAACATCAGTACAGGTATCATGATCGAGACACCGGCAGCTGTAATGATCAGTGAAGAGCTTGGAAAACGTGTGGATTTCCTGAGTCTTGGAACCAATGACCTGACTCAGTATACACTGGCTATGGACAGGCAGAATCTTCTTCTGAAAGATAAATATAATGATCATCATCCTGCACTGGTAAAAATGATCCGCATGGTGACAGAGGCAGGACACAGATCCGGCTGTAATGTGTACATATGCGGAGAACTGGCAGCAGATTCCAATCTTACAGAGGATTTTATCCAGATGGGAGTAGACGGACTTTCTGTTGTACCGGCATGCGTACTTCCTGTAAGGAAGGCGATACGTTCTGCGTATGCAGATGAGGCGAACCGACCGGGAGAAAGTGGTGAAGATAAATAAAATAAAAAATCCTGAGAAATCTATTTATGTATAGATAATCTCAGGATTTTTTGCTCTTATATCATATAATATCTGTACTATATAGTATAAGAAATTTTGCAATTATTCCGTAAATGATAACTGAGAAGGCGTTAAGTTATTACGCTGCTCTTTATTTCAGCCCGAGCACATGCGCAGTCTCTGCGATAAACTCAGGAGTAGTACCGCAGCATCCGCCAACAACAGAAGCACCGTTATCCACAAGTACTTTCATATAACCTGCAAAATCAGCAGGCGTCATACTGTAAACAGCATTGCCCTGGTCATCGATCTGCGGCATTCCGGCATTCGGTTTGGCGATAACCGGAATGGAAACGTTCTCTTTAATATTGCGGACAACAGATACCAGCTGGTCCGGTCCGACAGAGCAGTTGATACCAACAGCAGAAGCACCGGCAGCTTCCAGGGACATGGCAGCTTCCACTGCATTGCCGCCGCTGAAGATACTTCCGTCAGCTTCCACAGTTACTGTGCAGATGATCGGAAGATCGCAGACACTCTGGCAGGCATCCACAGCAGCCAGTGTCTCTTCAATATTGATCATGGTCTCAGCAACGATCAGATCAACACCGGCATCGCGGAGAAAACCGATTTGTTCCTGATAAGTCTCGAAAGCTTTCTCATAGGTCATATCACCGGCCGGGGCCATCATCTTGCCGGTAGTAGTGATGTCACCTGCAACATAAACACCCATGGGGGCGATCTCTTTGGCGTAGCCAGCCAGGGTATGGTTGATCTCCTCAATCTGTCCTTCCAGGCCATGCATAGTGAGATTTACACGGTTTCCGCCGAAAGTCGGTGCATAGATAATATTGCTTCCTGCTTCGATGTAGGCTTTCTGGAGATCCTGGATCACATCTTTATGCTCAATAACCCAGCTCTCTGTGCAGACGCCTCTTGGCATTCCTGCTTTCATCAGGTTGGAACCTGTGGCACCATCCAGCAGCAGGATATGGTTCTCTGCCAGCTTCTTAAAATCCTGTTTCGTCATGTTTATCCTCCTTATGGCAGCCAATCACGGTTGGCAAAAATATATAGTATCCTGATAATTAAGGAATACTATCTGGCTCCTCCTGTAACCGCTGCACTCATTGCCGTGGATTTATTTTAACACAGGAAAGTGGAATAATCTATCCTGTTTTGACCCATCTGGAATAAAATAGCAAAAAAATTAGTCAAATTGTACATATTTAACGCACTTTATGGCGAATAAAGAGCTTGCGTAAAAGGAAACAGGATTGTATAATAAGGGATAGACATGCCCAAGGGGCGAGACTGTCATCAGATAGAACAAAAAGGTAAAGGTGAAAAGGAATTATGATTAAAGTTAAACTGAGCAACTGGAAGCCTGATCATCAGATGGATGAGGCATATAAAGCTCTGAGAACAAATATTCAGTTCTGCGGAGCAGATAAGAAAGTAATTGCATTTACCAGTTGTACTCCTAATGAGGGAAAGAGCAGTGTGACATTTAATCTTGCTGCTTCTCTTGCAGAGAGCGGCAAGTCTGTACTGCTTATTGATGCCGATCTTCGTAAATCTGTTATGATGGGTCGTGTATCTGTGGATCAGGAGGTTATGGGTCTTGCACATTATCTTTCCAAGCAGGCTAAACTTTCCGATGTAATCTGTGCGACAACACTTCCGAAATTCCACATTATTTTCTCAGGTATCGTACCGCCGAATCCGGCTGAGCTTCTGGGAAACAGACTTTTTAAGGATATGATCCGTGTGGTAAGAGATGTTTATGATTACGTTATCGTAGATACACCTCCGCTTGGCCTCATCATTGATAGTGCAATTATAGCAGACTCCTGTGACGGATCTGTAATTGTAATTGAATCTGGAACTATCAGCTATCGTTTTGTGCAGGAAGTCAAAGATCAGCTGGCTAAGAGCAACTGCCCGATCCTTGGAACAATTCTGAATAAGGTAGATTACAGTAAGTCTGGCAGCTATGGCCATTATGGTAAATACGGTAAGTATGGTAAATACGGTAAGTATGGTTCATACGGAGATTATGGTGAGAGCAGTAGCAGTAAGAAGTAAGATGACTTTGATAATAGAAATGAGTGGATTATTTTAATGAAGGGACTTTATGATATTCACTGTCATATTCTCCCCGGGGTAGATGATGGTTCAAGAAACATGGAAGAATCGCTCTGGATGCTCAATAAAGAGTACAATGAGGGTGTACGCCATGTGATTCTAACACCTCATTTCCGGTATGATATGTTTGAGCCGCATATGAACATCGTAACAAGACAGTTTATGCAACTTAGAAGAGCGGCCATGAATATTGGAGAAGACGGCATGCGGCTTTATCTGGGATGCGAGCTTCATTCCAGCATGGATATGGTAGAATGTCTGAAAAAAGGACGACGGCTTACTCTGGCCGGATCAAGATTTGTGCTTGTGGAATTCAGCAATGGAGACGAGAAGGGTTATATTGAAGAACGTGTCAGAAGTCTTCTTATGAATGGTTTTATTC
>CAVBVT010000076.1:0-13939 GCA_963598855.1 Eggerthellaceae bacterium | reverse complement strand
ACAAAATACTGATCGTAGATGACGATCCTGCTATCTGCAAGCTTCTCGAAAAAGTCATGCGTAGCAACGAAATGGAACCTACCACAGTAAACAGCGGTATGGACGCATTATCAATTCTTAAGACACATACTTTTGATCTGATCCTTATGGATATCATGCTTGGTGATATGGAGGGCTTTGAAGTTATCAAACGCCTTCGCAACCAGGGTATCACCACTCCGGTTATCATTATCAGCGGAAGAAGTGAAGACTACGATTCCCTATACGGACTTTCCCTCGGTGCAGATGATTATATCACCAAACCATTCCGTCCGCTTGTTCTGGGAGCCAAGGTCAAAGCAATGATCCGCCGCAACAAAAATATGATCCTGGACAATCACGACACTCTGGAATGTGGTCCCTTTACCTACGAAACTTCCACCATGCGTTTTTATAAAAACGGAGAAGAACTGATCCTTTCTTCCAAGGAAGGTGCCCTTCTTCTCATGTTTATGAAACATCCGCAGCAGGTTTTTACCAAAGATATGATCTACGAACATGTCTGGGGAAATACTGTCGCTGTAGATGACAATGCCATCATGGTCTACATCAACCGGCTCCGTGGAAAGATCGAAGATAACCGCCAGAAACCGGCCCATATCGTTACTGTCCGTGGTCTCGGATATCGTTTTATACCATAAAAGCCCGGTTGCATCTAAAGCTACCGGGCCTTCATGAGAATCCTGCCTGTCAGGGTTTTCTTTCCATGTCATAGGAGTTTTATATTATAGGATGTTATCATTTTACTATCAATCGGTCAAAGATATATGTGTAAACGTGTAGGGTGTTATTGAGGAATTTTCTGGCATACCATGGCCAGAAAAACACTGACTGCCAGAAGATCGGCACAGCCGCCTGCACTGATGTTCTCAGCTGTGAACTCTGCATCCATAAGATACAGTTTTTCCAGTGCATGCTCACTGTAAGCACCGCCTTCATTGAGGAACTTCATGGACTGCACCTGTACTTCATACAGGATAGCAGGATTCTTTCTTGACAATATATTGGAATCCTGCACGCGGCTCATCAGTGCAAATAAGATCTGGAGTTTGATCCTGTTCCACTCTTTTTTCTTATAAAGACCGTCTGCCAGAACCGGCATTGCGATTTCCGTTACTGACGGATAACCTGCCAGTGCTTCCCCACGGATTCCCGTAGTTCCGTACTGTTTCAGATTTCGCACACCATTCGTTGTTTTTTCATCGGTCTGTGCCAGTTCTTCCAGTTCTTTCCGGAGGATCCTGGACACCATATCCTGTTCTGTACGGATCAGAGCTTTCAGTTTTATCTCTCCGTAATCTTTCATGCATCTTCCTGCCGCTGCGCAGAAAATACCCAAAGTAAAGATCATCCCTTTATGTGTATTGATATTCCCGGTTGCACGGAACATGGCTTTTTCCGCAAGGATCCCGGTCTTTCGTATCTCCATAAAGAGCTTTTCTCTGGTACAGGTCAGCAGGTATCCCTGTGCTGCCATACGGACGAACCAGGGGCGCAGAGCCTTTGCACTTTTTTCAAAAGTCTCTACATTCATATCCTTATGGGCACCGCAGGAATACAGGTCCACAAGCCCTGGTTTCGGTGTTGTATACACTTCTTCCAGCAAAGCGTAATATGCTTTTGTGCCAATATCTTCTGCAATATAGTTTGCGGTCTGTACTGCTGCCTGTTCTTCATTCATAATAATTTTACCTTTTATTTTTCTGAAAATTCAAATGGTTTGATCTGGCGCACAACGTCCATGATGGTTCCGTCGCGGCCTTCGATGATACCAACTACCCGGTCACCAAATTCTACTTTCTGTGGTTCTCCTGCAATTTCATATGCAATGTCACGGAGATGCTCAATAGTGGTAAACGGAAGATCTACATCTTTCATTGCTTCGATCAGATCCTGTCTTTTCGGATTGATGGCAATACCATAGTCTGTGATCACAACGTCTACGCTCTCGCCTGGTGTGGTAACTGTGGTAACGTCTGTGCAGATAGCCGGTGTTCTTCCCTGAAGGAGCGGAGCAATGACAATGGCACATTTTGCACCTGCTGCTGTATCCGGATGTCCGCCCTGTGCACCTGTGATCATACCGTTGGAATCAACAACTACGTTGCAGTTGAAATGTACATCTACCTCAAGTGCTGCCAGGATCACGAAATCCAGCTTGTTTACAACAGCACCTTTGTTGAATGGATTTGCGTATTCGCCGGCGCTGATGCGATAATGGTGAAGGTCTTTAACAGATTCTACTGCTGCAAGGTCAAAATCCTGGGTATCCAGAAGTGCATCAACCTGACCGTCGATCAGAAGCTGGCACATTGGTTTTGTCAGACCGCCAACACCAAATCTCATACGGATCCCACGCTCTTTCATCACTTTCGCAAGAGAAATGGTAGATGCGATGGACGCACCGCCGACTCCTGTCTGATAGGAAAATCCGTCTTTGAAATACGGAGTATTTACTACAAACTGAGTACAGTAATCTGCCATCATCAGTTTTCTCATATCTGTGGTCGGTTTTGCAGCACCGGTTGCGATCTTGCTTGGATCACCGATCTCATCTACTTCCACCACATAATCCACATTGGTCATGGAAATATGAGCCGGGAAGTTGGGGAATGGAACCATGCAGTCTGTGATGGCAACTACGTGATCTGCGTAATCTGCGTCAGCCATTGCGTAGGAAAGCACACCACAGTCAGATTTTCCGCCGATACCACGGCAGTTGCCGTACTCATCACAGGTTGGAGTTCCGATAAATGCGATATCGATCTTTGTCTCACCTGTCACCAGGGCACGGACACGTCCGCCGTGGGAACGCATGATCGCAAGTCCTTTCAGTTTACCGTTGGAGATGGCCTCTCCAATCTTTCCACGGACACCGGAGGACTGGATGTTTGTGATGGTTCCGTCTTCAATGTATTCCACAAGTTCATCCTGGGCTTTTCCAAGAGAACTTGCACAGATGGTAATATCCTTGATCCCCATCTCATGGATCTCTTTCATGACCATGTTTACCACATAGTCACCTTCGCGGAAATGGTGGTGGAAACTTACTGTCATGCCATCTTTGATCCCGCATTTTACAAGTACATCGTGGATGCTGTCCACAACTTTGCTTCCATTGGAATTGATCACACATCTTGTATTTGCACCGTGTCTTTTGAAAACATGGCCATCAAAATGATGATTTCCCTGGAATACTTCTTTTCCTGTTTCTTTCAGAATCTCTTCTGGAATGTCTCTTCCAACTGCATTGATCATCTTATAAATCCCCCTTATACACGCCTGAAGCCTTTGCCAGTGCGATGGTCCTCTTTGCACCATCATAAAAGGCAATGTCGATCATTTTTCCGTCTACTGTAAATACACCGATACCCTGTGCCTTTTTCTCATCGATCTCACGTACTACTTTTTCCGCAAAAATAATATCTTTCTGCTTTGGTGTGTAAATATCGTGTACGACATTGATCTGGCGGGGATTGATAATGGATTTTCCGTCAAATCCCATAAGATGGATGGTTTCCACATCCTGACGGAATCCTTCCATGTTGTCAAGGTCTGTATAAACGGTATCAAAACACTGTACTCCTGCTGCTCTTGCCGCGATCACAAGATTCTGTCTCGCACCCATCAGCTCGATTCCTGTTCCTGTGATGTGTGTCTGAAGATCTTTTGTGTAATCACCGCCGGAAAGGGCAATACCGAAAAGTCTCTCACTGGATTCGCAGATATCAAGAGCTTTCATCACACCTCTGGCAGACTCTACAGCTGCCATGATCAGAACGCTTCCCTCAGGACGGCCGAACTCTTTTTCCGCATAGGCGATCTCACGCTCCACAAGTTTTACATCCTGTGCACTTTCTGTCTTCGGGATACGGATGGAATCACATCCACCTGCAACAGAGCAACGGATATCTTCTTTCCAGTACGGGCTGTCCAGGCCATTGATCCTGACTACCCGTTCACATCCACGGTAATTGATGGTTTTCAGTGCATGATACAGTGAAAAACGTGCCGCGTCTTTCTGGTTCTCTGCTACTGCGTCTTCCAGGTCCAGCATGATCGAATCTGGTTTGTAAATGTATGGATCTTTGATAAGTCCCGGTTTCTGAGCATTCAGAAACATCATTGTTCTTCTCAGTCTTTTTTTGTTTGGATTTTTCATCGGATAGCCCCTCCCCATGGTAAATGTTCCGTCTGTAATACAGAGCGGTAAACTGCTGCTTCAATACGTGCTTTGATCGTACAATCCAGTGCACCTTTGTCCACGATGGTAAGTTTTACATCGCTGACTCCAAGATTTTCCAGGGTTTCCAGTGCTATTTTACGGATCTGGTTTCCATACTGGTTGATCACGGAGCTTTCCAGGGAAAAATCTACGTTTCCTTCTCCTTTTTCTACAGTTACCTGGCAGTCGCTGGATTCCAGAGTTCCTGCAATGGCTGGCCTTACGATATCCATGTTTATCCTCCTTCTTGCTCCGGCGATGTAACTGTCACCGGAACTTTTATGTTGTGTTCTTTTGTTCATCTGAATCTATCGTAAGGTCGTAACCTTACAGGAGAAATAATATTTTTCTTAATATTTGTTAAGGTACGGGATTTTTCCTGCTTTTCTTTTTATAAAGAGGATATTCCCAATCTTGTTCAATCTGCCCATTGCGTTTTCTTCTTAAGGTTAGTATACTAACCTCGTGCTTTACAATTGGAATTTTATCTACTTTTTATACTTTTCATTTACAGGGAGGATCCGATCATGAAAGAACATTTAAACTGGGCAGTTCTCGGTACCGGTGTGATCGCCAATCAGATGGCGCAGGCACTTCAGAAAATGGGAAAACCGCTGTACGCAGTTGGAAACCGTACTTATGAGAAAGCTGTTGCTTTTGCCAGGAAATACGGTGTGCAGAAAGTTTATTCCGAAATTGATGAAATGTTTACAGATGAAAATGTGGATATTATCTACATCACAAGTCCTCACAATACCCATTATTCCTTTATGAAAAAAGCTCTGCTTCACGGCAAGCATCTTTTTGTTGAAAAATCCATCACCCTTAACAGCAGGGAGCTGGATGAAATGATCGCTCTTGCCAGGGAAAAAAATCTCATCCTTGCTGAGGCCATGACGATCTGGCATATGCCCATTTACAAAAAACTCTGGGAAACAGTTAAAAGTGGTACTCTTGGAAAAGTCCAGATGATCACCATGAACTTTGGAAGTTTTAAAGAATATAACATGAACAACCGCTTTTTCAATATGAACCTGGCAGGCGGTGCCATGCTGGATATCGGTGTTTACGCACTCTCCATTGTCCGAAGCTTTATGGACGAAAAACCGGATGAGATCTTAAGCCAGTGGAAGCCTTCTCCTACTGGTTCTGACGAGCAGGCAACCATCCTTCTTAAAAATCCTTCCGGCCAGATGGCAACTGTCGCACTTTCCATGCATTCCAAACAGCCGAAACGTGCCATGATCAGCTGTGAAAAAGGCTATATTGAGATCATGGAGTATCCACGTGCAGATAAAGCAGTGATCGTGGATGCAGAGACAGGAGAAAAAACTGAAATTTCCTGCGGTGACACTTCCGATGCACTGCTTTATGAGATGGAGGATATAGAACATTCAGTTCTTACACGTGATACGTCCGGCTTATGTCTGAATTATACGAAAGATGTTATGGATATCATGACCCATCTTCGTAAAGAATGGAATATGAAATACCCGGATGAAAACTGGGATTAATTTATTTCTGCCTCTGATACCTGGTCACTGCCAGGATCATGTAGACAAAAACAATGGCAAACATAGCTTCCAGGCCAATGCCTTTCCATACCGATACAGCTGCCTCCCTCGTGAGGTGGCTGTAACTTCCAAGCGTCTCATTTACGGTTTCATACCAGTACACAGGAAGAAACTGAGACACCTTCAGGACATTTCTGTCCATAACATTCATAGGAACAAACACACCACACAGGAAGCACATTCCAAGAGACAGGATATTTGCAATGCCGCTTAACATGTTACTGTTTTTTACAAAAAGCCCGATCAGATAGGAAAGGGAAAGTGCCACTGCCATCATCACCAGAGTGTTCAGCACATAGTACCCAACATTTTCTGAGTCGGAAAAATTTTTTCCATACATGAGAATGGCTCCTGCCAGACCGATTCCCCATAAACCTCCGCCCATGACAAACATGGCCAGAAGTCCTTCCAGGCTCTGCCGCCTTGCAGAGACCGCAGATGCCTGCATTCTTTTCGGGATATCGTCTTTTTTGAAAGCCATCAGCACATATCCCATCACATAGCAGAGTACTGCAAGAAACAGATACGGCATATAACGGAAATAATAGATCCATCCCGGTATACCGCCATTTCCCTCTGTATCCAGCATGGTAACTTCTCCTCTTTTTTCATCCAGGATCGCTGCTGCCGCCTCTTCCTTTGAAAATCCGGCTTCCAGATATGTCCGCATGGTGTTGAGGCAGCTCTCAAGCTGCTGATCCACATAGTATGCCGAGTAAGATCCGGGCACCTTTGTCACGGAAATGCTTTCTCCGTTTACCATACAGCTCTCATAAAAATTCTCAGGGATCACCACAATATACTCTACATTTCTGTAAAAAAGCTCTTCCTGAAGCTTCTCCCTGCTGTCTTCCAGCATGGTCACATGATGGGTGTTTTCAAGCCACTTTACCAGTCCTTCAGCCAGTGGGCCGTTATCTTTATCCACTACACCGATCTTGATTTTTTCACTTTCATAGCTGGTATAGGTTTCCTTGCCGGCTGCTGCCTGAAGTGCCATTGTCACTCCGAAAAAGATTCCCAGATACAGGAGGATCAGACCTGTATTTTTTTTCATGATTCTCATATAGCCTTTAAATACTGTCATAACGTTCCCTCCTGACCATGAAAAAGGATGCCATCACCAGCACCACGCACATCACTGCCAGCGTGACCAGACTTCTGTAATATCTGGCTGTATCATCATATACATTGATACAGTAAAACGCATCGGCGATCAGTGATGCCGGATTGATCCGGTTTACAAGCGGAGCACTTTTTTCCACGATATCTTTCATATTTCCGTTCATCAGTCCCGCAAGGAAACTGCTTACCATGGAAATTCCAAGCATAATTCCGATCTTGGCGCCTTCCTGCATTTTTCCAAAACTGCCGATGAACATTCCCATGGATACACCGATGAGACTTCCGAAAAAAGATACCACCAGCATTTTTCCCATCTGGCCCTGAAAATCCAGATCGAGAATGTACCGGAGATACAAAATCAGAATGGTCACATCCACATAGCCCAGGGTAAAAGATGCCAGCTGGTCTGTAAGAATCAGTTTCAGCTTATGGGTCGGTGTCACGCAACGTCTGGCTGCCAGAGGTGTGATGTTGGCCTGGATCCCGATAGCAGAGCCAAAACCGATAAAGCATCCGTACAGGCAGGCCATGGCGATCAGTGCGTAAAAGAACTGCACATTTCCGTCAATGGTACGGCCACCAAGGGAAACTTCCTTTACCAGGCTGTCGGAACTTAACAGGGTCTTCATGGTTTCCATATCCATCTGGGGATTTTTTTCCATAATGTTGGTGATGGTCGTTCTGGTATTTTCGCAGCTGTCGAGAACCGTCTGGATAATGCTCTCCTCCATTCCGGTTCCTGCTACTGTAAGAGAAGGTTCTTTTCCCACATAATAAATTCCTTTTACTTTTTTATCCTGTAATGTTTCCAAGGCTTCCTTTTCCGACATTTCTTCTGTTTTTAAAAGATCAGGATTACTTTTTTTCACCTCATCCAGATATGTCACGAAAAACGGATCTGCAGAATCTTCCTTCACCACTGCCACCGGAACCGTCTGAAAATCTGCTTCATTGATATTTCCAAATGCAAAGTAGAAAAAAGTTCCAAGCACAAGTGGAAAAACCAACGGCCAGAAGATGATATTAAAATTCCGGATCTTAGAAAGAAAACTGTATTTTAGTAAATGCAACATTTCCCATCCCTCCTAATCTCTCAGCTGTTTTCCGGTGATCTCCAGAAATACATCGTTCAGTGTTGGAAGCTCGGAAAAGACTCTTCCAAAAGAAATATCCTGACTTTGCAGATAATTAAGAAGACGTATCAGGTTATGCTTCGCATCGGTACAGCGCACGACCAGCACCTGTTTTTCATACTGTACATCAAACACATGATCCAGTGTGCGGATATCCTGGAGATTTTTTTCTTCCAGGGCAATGGCTTCCACTGTGATGGTCTCTCCTGTTTTGATCATCTGCTTCAGTTCTTCTTTTGTTCCCTGGGCGATGACTCTTCCGTGGTCCATAATGGCGATCCTGGTGCAGATCTGCTCCACCTCTTCCATGTAGTGGGAAGTATAGATAATCGTGGAACCCTGCCGGTTCAATGTCTGGATTCCTTCCAGGATTTTGTTTCTGCTCTGGGGGTCTACGGCTACGGTCGGCTCATCCATAATGATCAGTCTTGGTTTGTGGGCAATCCCACAGGCAATGTTCAGTCGGCGCAGAAGGCCTCCGGAAAGTTTCTTCGGATGCATTTTTCGGAAATCTTCCAGGCCTGTAAATTCAATGGCTTCCTCCACCAGCTCTTTTCTTCGTTTCTTGTCTCTTATGTAAAGGCCACAGAAATAATCGATGTTTTCCTGTACTGTCAACTCCTCAAAAACAGCCACATTCTGAAGCACGATGCCAATCTGTTCCTTGATCTTATAACTGTCCGGTTTCATCTCTTCTCCGAAGATTTCCACCTGGCCTCTGTCGTATTTCAGCAGGGATAAGAGGCAGCTGATGGCCGTTGTTTTTCCGGATCCGTTTGGGCCAAGTAATCCGAAGATCTCACCTTCCCGGATATCCAGATTCAGATGATTCAGTGCAGTCAGATCCCCATATCGCTTTACCAGATTTTCTATGTGAACCATACTCTGTGGCATATATTTTCCTCCTTTTTACAGTCCGTTAAACGGGACTTTTCTGTTTTATGGCAGAAATTGATATTTCTTTTATGATGCCATTATAACTTCTTCTTCTGTCTGCTCCAAGTGTGGGATGTCATTACCTGCAGATGACAAATGTCATGTATTTTGTAAGAGCGTAGATTTTTCTTTGCAGGAAGGAGCTGGTATACTATAATAAAAATACATTGGTTTCGGAAAGTCATACTGCGAAAGGATTTCATCCGGAACAGGATGCGATCATTTTAGCCGAATATACTTTTGACTTTCTGAAAATGTTGTAATTCCGGGAAAGGAGGGTTTATTTTTATGCGTTATTTTACAGATTCCGTTATATTGCTTTTATACAGTATGCTGGCATTTTTTTATGTGCCTGCGGACCGTGCGCTTGTATTCTCCCTTCTTTTTACAGTGATCCTTGGCTGCGTTACTTATCTGTGCAGGGCATTTGAAACAGAATCCTGTCCCCACAATTCTTTATCAGTGCTGAAACGCTTCGGAAATATCATTCTGATTCCTGCCGGAATTTATGTGATCTTTGGATTCTGTTCCCTGTGGATTCCGAATCTTCTTCTGTTTTTTCCACTGCTTCTGTATCAGACTTTATCTGCCGGACTTTTTCCGTTGACAGTAGTGGAACTTCCATTCTGGGGACTCCTTGCTTTTCAGTTCCATAAGTTTCCGGCAGTTCTTTGTCTACTTGGACTGTTTGGGTTTATCCTTGCATTTTTTCTCTGGTTCCATACCAGACAATATGAAATCCTTGCCCGGGATTTCCGTCAAAGCCGGGATGACAGCGAAGAACACGCTATTCTTCTCTCCGAAAAAAACAAAGCTCTTCTGGAAAAACAGGATTACGAGATCTATGCTGCAACTCTCAGGGAGCGAAACCGGATCGCGCGGGAGATCCACGACAATGTAGGCCATGTGCTCTCCCGCTCCATTCTTATGACCGCGGCCTGCAAAACCATCAACAAAAACGAAGCTCTTGATCCTCTTCTTGGAAATCTGGAAGAATCTCTGAACGGTGCCATGAACAGCATCCGTTCCAGTGTCCATGATCTTCACGACGATGCGGTGAATCTGGAAGATGCCATAAAAGGGCTTGTAAAAGATTTCACCTTCTGCCCTGTAACCCTTACTTATGATATGTCCAGGCAGGTTCCAAGAGAGGTAAAATACAGTCTGATCAGTATTACAAAAGAAGGGCTTTCCAATGTGATGCGGCATAGTAATGCGGATTCCGTGAATATTCTTCTCCGGGAGCATCCTGCACTTTATCAGCTGTGCATTGAGGATAATGGTTCGCTGGGGAGTAAAATTCCAGATATACAAACAGATGCGGACAGCAATAAAATGGAAACTGTTTCCGGCGGCATGGGACTGTCCAATATCCGGGACCGTGTGAAAGCACTGGGTGGTACGGTTCAGATTACGCAGAAGAAGGGGTTTCGGATCTTTGTGACGATTCCGAAATCTGGTTCTAATTAAGACAAACAGGAGATTTTGACATGAAAATTATAATTGTAGACGATGACTGCCTGGTTGCAGGTGCATTAAAAACCATTCTTGAGGCAAACCCGGATATCCAGGTGACTGCTACCGGCTCTGATGGTGAAGAGGCCTGTGTTCTGTACCGAGAGTATCTGCCGGATATCCTTCTGATGGATATCCGTATGAAGGGAATGGATGGTCTGGAAGCTTCCAGAAAGATCCTGGGGGAATTTCCGGAGGCAAAAATTCTTCTTCTGACTACTTTTTCTGATGATGAATACATTGTAAAAGCCCTCCGTCTTGGCACAAAGGGCTATCTTCTGAAGCAGGATTATGCCAGCATCCTTCCTGCTCTGCAGGCAGTTTACTCCGGTCAGACTGTGTTCGGCACAGAGATCATGTCCAAGATCCCGGAACTTCTGCAGTCTTCCGACGGATTTGATTATGCTTCCAGAAATATCAGCGAACGGGAGCTGGATATCATCCGGCTTATTGCCAATGGATACAGCAATAAGGAGATTGCCGCGGAACTTTTTCTCAGCGAGGGAACAGTACGGAATTATCTCAGTTCCATTCTAGATAAACTGCAGCTGAGGGACCGGACACAAGTTGCTGTGTTTTATTATCAGCATAAATGAAACTCTATTGCATCCACCTTATATTCCCATAGCACAACCTTCGCATTCCGCTTTACTGCAAACTCATAAGTATAAATGCTTCGTAGTCTGCATTCAAATTCCTGTCAATACTTATAATTCAACACTATAATCGGAGGATTCCCCAAATGAACCGCTATCTTACTATCCATATCCCGGAAACATCTGCCCCGGCACCTATCTCCCACTTTCTTCGCACCCAGGCCAGTCTTACAAAAAAGCAGATCAGCCAGGCGAAGTTTCGTCCCGGTGGTGTCCAGAAAAACGGACAGCAGTGCCGGGTGACGGAAACTGCTTATCCAGGAGATCAGATTACGGTATGTCTGGAAACCGATGATGTTGACTCGGCACAGTTGGAATCTGCTCCAGCTCCACAGTTTTTTCCTGAACTGGAGATCCTATACGAAGACCAGGACATTCTCGCAGTAAACAAACCGGCCGGACTGGTCACACATCCTTCCGGTTCCCATTACAGCGACAGCCTCTCCAATCAGGTTGCCGTCTATTTCCGTTCCAAAGGTGAATCCACCAAAGTCCGCTCTATCGGACGGCTGGATAAAGAAACTTCCGGTATCCTGCTTTTTGCCAGGAATCAGACTGCTGCCGCCAGATTACAGAAACAACGGGAAGATGGAATTTCAGAGAAAACCTATCTGGCTGCGGTTTCCGGTTCCATGCCGGAAGATACAGATGGAACGTTTCATACGATCACAACTCCTCTTGCCCCAGATCCGGATAACCGTCTGAAAATGGTCATCTCTCCGGACGATTCCCTTCCAGGGAGCAAACCAGCGGAAACTTTATATTCCGTCCTGAAATCCACTGCCCCAGGTTCTAGGATCTCTGCCTCCCTTGTAATGCTCCGCCTGAAAACCGGCCGCACCCATCAGATCCGTGTCCACATGGCATCTCTCGGGCATCCGCTTCTGGGTGATTCGCTGTACCATTTATCGGACACAACGAATCTTTTTTCCAGGGCAGCACTCCACGCATGGAAACTTAAATTTCAGCCACCTTTTCCAACTGATGAAACAACTTCCGGCCCCCACTCTTCCATGCCCTGCACTAAAAATGCCAAAAAAGAAATCTCCCTGGAAGCACCCCTCCCGGAAGATTTCAAAAAATTCTATGAGACGATGTTCTGAAGCCATACGCCTTTTTTTACAAGGATAAATCCGATGACACATTTCAGCATATCCGCAGCCTGGACCATTGCATAAATCCCAAGTACAGGAAGTCCTGTAAAACGGCTTAAGGTAAATGCGATCGTCACGCTTACCACCCAGATAAACACACTGTCAAACAGGAATGTGATAATAGTCTTTCCGCCGGAGCGCAACGTGAAATATGCTGCATGTAAGAACGCATTCTGCGGCATGAAAAATGCTGTGATCATAATAAAATATTTCGCCAAAGTACGGGCCTCGGCATTGGTGTTGTAAAGCCTTGGAAACAGCGGTGCCATCACAAACATCACGGCTGCCACACAGGTACAGCAGAACACCGAGAATGCGATCATCTTGTTGTCTGTATCTCTGGCTTCCTTCATCTTACCGGCACCAAGAAATTGTCCAACTACAATAGCTACGGAATCTCCCAGCGCAATAAATACGATGTTAAATACATTATTGATCGTATTGGAAATATTTAATCCAGCTACTACATTCAGCCCCCGGACAGAATAACACTGTGTCAGCATGGCCACTCCTGCTGCCCATAAAGTCTCATTGAGAAGCAGCGGTGTTCCCTTGATCAGGATCTTCTTTGTCAGACTTGCAGGAACCTTCAATGTGGAATACAATCCCTGAGCAAAAATATTTTTCTCCGTATGCTTATGCGTCCAGATCAGGACTATACATGCTTCCACATATCTGGAAAGTACTGTCGCAACAGCAGCACCTCTTACTCCCAGTTCCGGAAATCCAAATTTACCATAGATCAGAAGATAGTTAAATGTCAGATTGATTAGCACCGCCACGATTCCCGCCTTCATGGGAAGCATGGTCTCGCCACACTCACGTAAAGTACTCGCATAGACCTGCACCATCATAAATGGCGGCAGTCCCAGAAGCATGATCCATAAATATTGTCTTCCGTAGACAAGCGTATCCCGAATCTCCTGCGCAGTTCCGTCACCTTTTAAATACATGCTGATCAGCGAATCCCCTGCTGTCAGAAACAGTACGATGGTGACCGCTGTCAGGATCACTGCCATCCACAGTTTATAACGGAGTGTCTGGCGGACACCCTCGTGATCCTTCTGTCCAAAATACTGAGCTGTAAAAATTCCCGCACCGGATACCCCGCCGAAAATGCAGAGATTATACACAAAGATCAGCTGATTGACGATCGCCGCACCGGACATCTGCTCTGTACCGATCCGTCCGATCATAATATTATCCAGAAGACTGACAAAATTCGTGATTCCATTCTGGATCATGATCGGCACCGCAATGGACAGAACCATCAGATAAAACTTCTTATCCCCTACGAACTTCCGGAAAAAAGAAGATTTCTCTTTTACCTTCTCCATAATTCTCCCCCTTGTTTTTTTCGTTTTCCTTCATCCAAATATGCATAGAAAAAGAAGGCTGCTCACCCGGAACAGTCTCCTTTTTCGTAAGCGTTGTTGCTACTACATTACTACAAACCCTTCCTTTTTTCAATAGCCTTTATCACCATAAATCCTAATTATTCTAATTTATTCCAGTACCACCTTCTTGCCCTTCGAACAAGAATATACAAAATTATAACTTCATTATAGCTGATGATAAATCG
>CAVBVT010000075.1:11917-14007 GCA_963598855.1 Eggerthellaceae bacterium | reverse complement strand
CATCTATAAAGTGGAAAAATTTTACCCAGATTTACGATAAATTTAACCAAAAACCCGGTTGACAGACCCGGCCAGGGACGTTATAATGGCCGGGTTGAAAAAAATATTTTATGAAAAAAGGCAGGTGAACAGAATGGACAGTTGTGATTCTCATGGGCGAAGTTGCAGCTCTCGGAATGGAAGATGGAAAGCGCAGAGAGGGACGGGATTGTTCCATTCTGTTTTGAAAATACAGAATATTTGTGCGAATATATATCCGGAAGATATGGTGTGATAGATCCACCGATATCACTGGAATCTGTACGGTATTACTGTGTTATAGGTGCAGTGACACCATAAATACATCTTTTTTTCATTCTTCTCATTCTGAGAATTCATACGGTAAAACGGACGCATATCATTCCTTCCGTTTTACACGCAAATCCCAAAGAAACACAATCGAAGATCAAACAGCACATGGACATGCTTTAACATGTCTGTTTTTGGTGTGCTGATTTTGTGCGAAACTATGTGAGGAGGATGAGAAAATGACAAAGAGAAACCAGGATTTTTCCAAAGATATTCTGACCCTGATCCGAAGCAGTGTTTCTCCGGCAGTGTTAAGTGAGAAGCTGCAGGATTTCCATGAAAACGATCTGGCAGATGTATTAAGAGAATTAAGCGGCACGGAACGGAGCAGGCTGTACCGCATTCTGGAAAGCAGTATGCTGGCAGATATTTTTGAGTATCTGGAGGAAGAAGAAACTGTAAAATATCTGGAAGAAATGGATGTGAAAAAAGCAGCAGCCATTCTTTCAAAAATGGAAACAGATGCACTGGCTGATGTTCTGAAACAGATTGAAAAGGAAAAACGAAAACTCCTGATCCAGCTTCTGGATGAACAGGTGCGAAAAGACGTAGAACTGATCCGGTCTTTTGATGAGGATGAGATCGGAAGCCGTATGACAACAAACTGTATCGTGATCCGCGAAAATCTGACTGTAAAACAGGCCATGAGCGAGCTGGTTTCACAGGCGGCAGATAATGATAACATTTCCACGATTTTTGTAACAACAGAGAAAGGTGAATTCTACGGAGCCCTGGATCTGAAAGATCTGATCACGGCAAGACAGGACCACTCGATGGAAGAACTGATCGTGACTTCCTACCCTTATGTATACGGTGAGGAACAGATCGATGACTGTATGGAACGCCTGAAAGATTACTCTGAGGACTCTATCCCGGTGCTTGACGATGACAACAGGTTTCTGGGTGTGATCACATCTGCAGGGATCATTGACCTGGTAGATGATGAGATGGGAGAGGACTACGCGAAACTGGCCGGTCTGACAGCAGAGGAAGATATGAAAGAACCTCTTCTGGAAAGCATGAAGAAACGTATGCCATGGCTGATCGTTCTTCTGGGACTTGGCATGGTGGTATCCTCAGTTGTAGGCATGTTTGAAAAAGTTGTTACCTGTCTGCCGATCATCATGTGCTTCCAGTCACTGATCCTGGATATGGCAGGAAATGTAGGAACCCAGTCCCTGGCTGTAACCATCCGTGTGCTGATGGATGAGACACTTACAGGCAGACAGAAAGCAGAGCTGGTATTAAAAGAAATGCGCATCGGTCTGTGCAATGGCGGTCTTCTTGGAATCCTGTCCTTTGTGCTGATCGGCTTGTATATCTTCTTATTTAAAGGAAAAGCGTTTGCCTTTGCATTTGCAGTATCCGGCTGTATCGGAATTTCACTTCTGATCGCCATGCTGGTATCCAGTGCAGTAGGAACCTGTATTCCTCTGTTTTTCAAAAAGATCGGTGTAGACCCTGCAGTAGCATCCGGTCCATTGATCACAACAGTAAACGATCTTGTGGCTGTTGTAGCTTATTATGGGATGAGCTGGATCTTCCTGATCGAGATGTTCCATCTTGCAGGATAAAACAGAATTATGAAGTATTTGTGCTAGAGATGAAGCTTTGAGCACAGATAATAACTAACAGATTAAAGAAATTTGTTCAGTAACAGAAAATTTATATATAATAAGGAAGTTCCGGGTCGAAAGATTCGGAATTTTTCTTTACATAAAGAAAAAAAACAACTATAATAG
>CAVBVT010000075.1:439-11907 GCA_963598855.1 Eggerthellaceae bacterium | reverse complement strand
GAGCACATACTTTGCCCGTTTAAAACGTTGCAGAATTGTCTTTTCAACGGGTGAAATAACAGGACTGAAAGAGTGGAGATGCAGAAACAAATAAGCGATCACATTGGGGTGATTGGGGAAAGGAAAAAAGAAATATGATAGTAGCATTAATTGAAAAGATTTATTCTTTTCTATGGGGAGATCTGCTTAAGATCCCTCTGCCGGGAGGAAGCAGTCTGGGAATATCTCTCATTGTCATACTGCTGGTTCCAGCTGGAATTTACTTTACTATAAGGACAAGATTTCTGCCTGTCCGGATGTTTCCAGACATGGTACATGCTCTTGTGGAGAAAAAAAGTGATAAGAACAACTTATCAGCATTTCAGACACTGATCGTATCAACGGCGACCCGTGTAGGAATGGGAAATCTGGTAGGTGTTGTGGCAGCTATTTCCGCAGGCGGCGCAGGAGCAGTATTCTGGATGTGGATCCTGGCACTGATCGGATCATCCACAGCATTTATTGAGGCAACCCTTGCACAGATCTATAAGGAAAAAGATCCTCTGTATGGCGGCTACCGCGGAGGCCCTGCCTACTATATCCACCGTTACTGGGAAGAAAAACAGGGCAGAAAGCGGAAAAAAGTCCTGATTTCTGTACTATTTGCAATTTCAGGCCTGATCTGCTGGTGCGGAATCAGTCAGGTGATCAGTAATTCCGTAACAGCATCTTTCAAGAATGCTTTTCATATTCCGCCGTTGTATACAACGATTGTATTGGTAGCAGTGGCAGCAGTGATCGTCCTTCGTAAAAATGCAACTGTCAAAGTGCTGGATCTTCTTGTTCCGGTGATGGCCGTCTGCTATTTTGCGGTCACACTGTTCATTATTGCAACAAACCTTGGAAGTATGCCGGGAGTATTTAAACGGATCTTTCTGGAAGCATTCGGACTTCGCCAGGCGGCAGCCGGAGGCTTTGGGGCAGTACTGATGAATGGAGTAAAAAGAGGACTGTTTTCCAATGAGGCAGGAAGCGGTTCTGCACCATGCGCAGCAGCAGCGGCAGAGTGTGACAGGCCGGTAAAGGCAGGATTTGTTCAGGCGCTTGGCGTTTTTGTGGATACCATCGTGATCTGCAGCTGTACAGCTATGATCATGCTGCTTGCGCCGGAAGATCTGGTAAGCGGACTTTCCGGAATGGAACTTCTTCAGACTGCCATGCGCTATCATCTTGGAGAATTTGGCGTGGTATTTATTGCTGCCACACTCTTTATGTTCAGCTTTTCCACGTTTCTGGGGATCCTGTTCTATGCAAGAAGCAATGTGGCTTATCTGTTCGGAGATAACTGGGCATCCCAGACAGGATATAAGATCCTTGCGCTTGTGATGCTGTTTATCGGAGGAATCGCAGCTTATACATTTGTATGGGATCTGGGAGATGTGGGAATCGGTCTTATGACTATTTTCAATATTTTTATGTTATATCCTCTTGGGGAAAAAGCCCTCAAAGAACTGAAAGACTACGAAATAGAAAAAAAGAATAAAAAAGCCTGATATTTTCTGGCAGGCTATGGCAGCAAAAAAGTCATAGTCTGCCAGAAAACTGTTTACAGACCAGGAAAATATATGGTAATATATCAAAGTAAAGCAATAAAAGAATAAAGTGCCCTCTGGAGTGTACAAAAATATATGATTGCAGGCGGCATATTTTTACGAGGAGGATAATGATTATGTATATTACATGTCTGGACGTAGAAGGTGTACTGGTACCGGAGATCTGGATCGCTTTTGCTGAGGCAAGCGGAATCCCGGAGCTGAAGAAAACGACCCGTGATGAGCCGGATTATGATAAACTGATGAACTGGCGTCTTGGTGTGCTTAAAGAGCACGGACTTGGGCTGAAAGAGATTCAGGAGACTATCGCAAAGATCGATCCCCTTCCAGGAGCAAGGAAATTCCTGGATGAGCTGAGAACTTTTTCCCAGGTGATCCTCATCAGTGATACATTTACACAGTTTGCAACTCCTCTGATGGAGAAACTGGGATGGCCGACACTTTTCTGCAATACTCTTGAAGTAGCAGAGGATGGTGAGATCACAGGCTTTAAGATGAGATGTGAGCAGTCCAAACTTACTACTGTAAAAGCACTGCAGTCCATGGGATTTGAGACCATCGCAAGCGGAGATTCCTACAATGATCTTGGAATGATCAAAGCAAGCAAAGCAGGATTCCTTTTCCGCAGCACAGATCAGATCAAGGCAGACAACCCGGATATTCCAGCATTCGAAGATTATGATGATCTTCTTGATGCAATTAAAAAAGCTATGAAATAACAGATTCGAAATATTAAAACAATACAAAACAGGCAGACAATCAACAAACAATAAAAATATGTTGGTTTTCTGCCTGTTTTACAGATCCAAAAGCTCTCTGGGCGGAAGTGGAAAAATGTTTTCCAGGAATCCGCAAGGAGGAGTATTTCCGCATAAATGAACTGGTTCAGAAATATCAGTTTGGCGGTATCGAGCTTGCACCTTATGAAATCAGGGTTCTTGACGGACTTGAGGAGCATATGAAGCAGAGTCTATATGCAAAACAGAAATTTATGGGAAAACTAAAGCTGCGGTATTTTTACGCGATCTGACAGAAAGGATGACAAAAAATGATAAATGAGAGAATTATCATCGAGGAAAAAACAAAGGATTACGATGAAGCATGGATCGAAACATACTTTTGGCAGGAATCTGTGGAGCTGTATCCAGGACAGAAACGTCCGGCTATAGTGATCTGCCCAGGAGGTGCTTATGCAATGACTTCTGACAGGGAGGCGGAGGCTGTTGCCCTTCGTTTCATGAGCATGGGTTATCATGCAGTGGTGCTCCGTTACAGTGTTGCACCTGCCAGATATCCAGCTGCCCTTCGCCAGCTTGCAAAAACGGTGGCTCTTCTTCGTGAAAACAGTGAGAAATGGCATATTGAGAAAGATAAGATCATTGTGTCAGGTTTTTCCGCAGGCGGACATCTTGCAGCGTCTCTGGGTGTATTCTGGAATACTCCTGAGTTAAGGGAGATCACGGGTTCTGATAATGAAATGATCCGTCCTGATGGAATGATCCTCAATTATCCTGTAATTACTTCCGGAGAGTTCGGCCATCAGGAAAGTTTCCAGAATCTTCTGGGAGAAAAATATGAAGAGATGAAAGATAAGATGTCTCTGGAATATCAGGTTACAGAGGATACGCCGAAAACGTTTATCTGGCATACGTTTGAAGATGAGACCGTGCTTCTTGATAATACATTGCTGTTTGTGCAGGCACTTTACAAGAAAGGGATTCCTGTGGAGTATCATGTTTTTCCGCAGGGGCCTCATGGACTTGGGCTTGCAAATGAGCTGACAGCCAATGAGAACGGACGTGGCATTGTGAGAGCCTGTGAGCCGTGGAGTGAACTAGCAGGAAAATGGCTGAACCGCGAATTTCCGTGGTGGGGCGGAGCGGTTGTATAAGAGAGGTGGAAGAAACAGAGATGGATTTCTGGCCATGTCTACTATATCTTATGATGACGCAGACAGGGGGATGGGATTTCTTATGACACTTCCTTCTACCAGAAAAAATTATGCAGTTGAGAAATATATCCTGGGTTATGGAGTGAGCTTCCTTCTTCTGGCTGTGGGGACTGTGATCGCTGCTGTTTCCAGTATATTCAGGAACAGCGGACTTGAAAAAGGGGATCTGATGCTGCGTTTTGAGACGGGAGTTATGGAGAGAAAGGAATTCTGATATTAATTATGGAAAAGAATCAGATTTTTATTACAGGTGGTACAGATTATAAAAGAATGACGAAGGAACTTCTGGAGAAATCGGACCTTCAGTCCCATATAATGGACAGAGACAAAAAGATAGGGATCAAGCCGAACCTGGTTTCCCCCTCTGAGGCTTCCTGGGGTGCAACGACTCATCCGGAAGTGGTTGCGGGAATTATTGAATATCTGAAAGAGCATGGTTTCCGGGATCTTGTGATGATGGAGGGATCCTGGGTCGGTGATAAGACCAGGGAAGCTTTTGAAGTTTGTGGGTATGACAGGCTTGAAGAGGAATATCAGGTTCCGTTCTGGGATATGCAGAAGGATAAGGGTGTTCCTGTTGACTGTGGGGGTATGGAGCTGAATATCTGCGAGCGGGTGAAAGAGATCGATTTTCTGATCAATGTGCCTGTATTGAAAGGACATTGCCAGACGAAGATCACCTGTGCTTTGAAAAATATGAAAGGGTTGATCCCTAACAGAGAGAAGCGGCGTTTTCATTCTCTTGGGCTTCATAAGCCGATCGCCCATCTGAATATGGGGATCCGGCAGGATTTTATTGTTGTGGATAATATCTGCGGGGATCTGGATTTTGAGGATGGCGGCAATCCGGTTGTGATGAACCGTGTTCTTGCTGCCTGCGACCCGGTTCTTGTAGATGCTTATGTATGCCAGATGATGCATTATCAGGTGGAAGATGTCCCTTATGTGAAACTGGCTGGTGAACTGGGTGTTGGATGTTCCGATATCAGCAAGGCAGAGATTCTGTTCTGCCAGGAAGAAGCAGAGAAGATCCTGCCCAAGTCCCGCAAGGTTGTAGAACTGGCCGATGCCGTAGAAGAAGTAGAATCCTGCAGCGCCTGCTACGGATATCTGATTCCGGCATTGGAAATGCTGAAAGAAGAAGGCCTTTTTGAGAAGCTACACGAGAAGATCTGCATCGGACAGGGATATCGTGGACAGAGCGGTGAATTAGGAGTGGGACATTGTACATGTAAGTTTAAACATCATGTGGAAGGATGCCCGCCGTTGGAGAATGATATATATGAGTTTTTGAAGGGGTATATTCTGGGAGATTAGGATAGGAAGTAATTAGTGGACGAACGTACGCCGGGAAGGGAGTATGTATCCTGGCAAGGCTTCGTCGGGGGAAACGACTAGGACTCTGTGAGCCGGCTAAAAGCGTTTCTAAAAATCATGAACTCGCTCCTGCGTCACTCAGACAGCATGATTTTTAGAAACAACGCCGTCTCCCACAGCCCAAGTAGTTTCGACCCTCCTGCAGATTATGCCCGGACACATACTCCCTTCCCGGCTGAAAGTTCAACCAGAAATATAGCTGCGGACAAAATGCAAGTCGCACATACAACAATCTCGGCACAGCGCAGCGTCTGCCGCCCCCCGTCGAATCCATCGCCCTGTCAGCAAAATTCACACAACCAAAACGCAGAACAGCGGCGTGGCCAGAAGGGAGGGGTGTGGGGAGGGAAAACGGTCCTCGCAACTCTGAGTGCCTTCCCTCCCCACGGTATTCTTTTTTTCAAAAAAATTCAAAGACAATCTTTCACAATTTCTACAATCTGCTCCATAGAAAACCGGCTGCTGTCCAGACACAGATCATACTGTGTCATATCCAGCCACTTGGCATCTGTAAAGTATTCATAATAAGCCCGTCTTTCTTTATCCATCTTCTTGACCAGCTTCCGTGCACTGGCTTCCTCACGTCCGGTCCGGCGTATCACATTCTGGACTCTTTCTTCAAGAGGTGCATGAATAAAGATTTTTAGTGATTTATCCTTCAGAATATTCGTAGCGCATCGTCCAACGATCACACAATCTTCTTTCTGTGGAAGAGAAAGTATGATCTTTCTCTGCAGATCATAAAGCACATCATTCATAGGAACAAAAGAAAAATTGTCTGTAAACTGGAGTTCACTGTCAACCGGGAAAACCCACTGGCTGGCTTTTTTCTCGTCTACTTTCGCCAGGGTATCAAATGGGATGTTATTTTTCTTGGCTGCCATGTCGATCAGTTCCTTATCATAAAAACCGATCTCCAGTTTCTCTGCCAGAGTCTTGCCGATCAGGCGTCCGTTGCTTCCAAACATACGGTTAATAGTAATAATACGTTTAGCCATAATAAAACCCCCTTTTATCCTAAATAAGAAGTAAAAAAGTGCACTCTGATTTCTGTTTTCGTATACTTCTTTTATAACATATTTAAGATGAAAATACCAGAAAATAATGAAAAATATTTCAAATAATAGTAAAAATACACAAGTATATCCTGAAATTAATAGAAAATATCCAGATTAAAGTCCGCCTGGGAGAGATTTTTTCACCGGGTTTTCACAAACCGCACAAAAAGTCTACACATTTTTCCGGTAAAGTAAATGTATAACATATTTGGAGGTCAGAGGAATGAAGCGACGACGCAAAAAGCTCATGATAATTATTCCTGTAACTTGTGTCTGTGTGGCAGGGGCAGGCACATTCGGATATTTTAAACTGGCGCATACGAAGCCGGTGATGCAGGAAACAAAAACAGCCCAGTCAGCAGAAGCGAAGAAAGGCAATCTCTCAAAAACCATCGTAGGAACCGGAAATCTGGAACTTGCAGATGCTCTGGACCAGACCGCACCATCCGGACTGGAGATCAGCGAGGTAAAGGTAGAGAGCGGCGATGAAGTAGAAGAGGGCGATGTTCTTGCTGTTGTAGATGAAAGTTCTATTCTGGAAGCTATGGAACAGGTACAGGATGAAATCTCCCAGCTGGATGAAAGCATTCAGGCATATCAGGACAGTGATGAGGAAAATGTGATTGAATCTTCTGTCAGTGGAAGAGTGAAGAAGATCAATGTATCTGCAGGATCGGATATTTCAGATGTTATGGTCAGTGATGGCGCATTAATGATCTTGTCCCTGGATGGAAAAATGTCAGTTACTCTTACCGGAGTATCGGATGTTTCTGTCGATGATTCCGTGACAGTTACCCTTTCTTCAGGAACTCAGGTAACAGGAACGGTAGCTTCTGTAAGCGGTGACAGCTGTGAGATCACACTGACTGATAACGGAACAACTTACGGGGATACCGTCACAGTAACAGACAGCGATGGAAATGAGCTTGGAAGCGGAGAACTGACTGTTCATCAACCGCTGGAAATCACCGGTACAGCAGGAACCGTTTCCGCAGTGAATGTATCGGAGAATGCAAGCGTATCGGAAGGTACAACGCTTCTTACTCTGGAAGGTAATGCCAATGAAACGGAATATCAGGAACTTCTTGCAAAAAGAGAGGCAAGAACAGCCACATTAAAGAAACTGATCGAATTAAAAGCAGATCCGGAGATCAAAGCGGAAGTATCCGGAACCGTACAGAGCGTAAATGTATCGGAAGGCAGCAGCACATCCAGCAGTTCGTCAGGAAGTACATCATCTGGAAGCAGTACATCAGGCAACAGCTCCAGCAGTGGAAAAACGGTTTCTCAGATGTCATACAGTTCCACAGCATCCATGCAGGCTGAACTGATTACATTAAGTACGAGTAATAAAAACGAAAATGTTGTGCCTTTAGAAGCTGACACTTCTGAAAATATGGATACAGCAGTAACTCCACTGGCATCTACATCAGAAGAGGATTTTTCCGAAGGGGAAGATAACAGTACAGGTGATGAAGCTCAGGCAGATACTTCTGTAACTTTGCAGTTTGCAATAACATCTAGCGGAGACTGTACAGCTTCCACTCTGCCCATCACAACTCCGGTAACAGGAGGAACACCGGCTACATCTGCCAATGCATCCGATGGTACCTACACAGGAACGATTATCTGGAATCCGGGAGACAGCACTTTTGATGAAAAAACAGTTTATCAGGCAAATGTAGCTCTTACAGCAGGTGACGGATATGTTTTCAGTGCTGACAGTATTTCTCAGATCGCCGTAGGAACAGTGTCCGGAGTTACCGTTTCCCAGGATGGAAAAAATCTTTCTTTCCAGATCACATTTCCGGAGACAGCGGCTTCCAGCCAGAATGATGGAAAAACAGATGATTCCGGCAATAATGGGAATACGGACAGCGGCACAAATGATGGTGCAGACAGTACTGGAAATGCAGATGCTTCGATTACAGATGGCACTTCCGGAAATAACTCAAACCAGAACAGTACAGACCAGAATAACGCAGACGGAACCAGCGGAACTGCAGGTGGCACATCCTCAGACGGAAATTCATCCAACGGAAACAACAGCGGAGCATCCTCTCAGAATGGAACGAGCAGTGGGGCAGGTACCGCAGCTTCTGCCAGTGGAACAGCTGGTACCGCAGGAGATGCAGACACCGGCACATCACAGACTTCTGATGACACATCCACAGAAAGCTCTGCAACAGAACTTTCCGCATCGGAATACAGTACCGATGTTGCACTGTTTACCATTTCACCAGATGACACCATGACTCTGGGAGTGAGTGTAGATGAGCTGGATATCAATTCCGTGGAAACCGGTCAGGAAGCGACGGTTACTTTCGATGCCATCGAAGATAAGGAATTTACAGGGGAAGTTACAGAGATTGGAAGCACAGCGTCTGTAAACGGCGGTGTAGCCAAATATACAGTATCGATTTCTGTACCAAAAGACGACCAGATGAAGCAAGGTATGAACGCTTCTGCAACGATCACCATCGAAAACCGCGAAAATGTGATCACCATACCAGTCAATGCACTGCAGGAAAAAGGTGAAAAGGTTTTTGTTTACACAGAGGCAGATGATGAGGGCAATCTTTCCGGTGAAACGGAAGTAACTACAGGACTTTCTGATGGAACTACCGTGGAGATCACAGACGGACTTTCTGAGGGAGACACCGTATATTACAACAAGACAGGCAATACGTCTGACAGCAGTGATTCCGGAATGCCTGGCGGAGACATGGGCGGTTTCGGAGGAGACATGAGTGACGGCGGCGCACCTGGCGGCAGTTCTGATTCCGGAAACGGAGGTCCTGGAGGCAGCGGCAGTCCGGGCGGTAATGGCGGCGGCACACCTCCGAACATGTAAGGCGGTGAAAAAATGGATGGAATGATAACTTTAAAAGACGTCTGCAAAACATATACCATAGGCGGTGACACCGTACATGCCCTGGACCATGCGAATATGGCGATCCAGGAAGGGGAATTTGTCAGTATCATCGGCCCTTCCGGAAGTGGAAAATCCACAATGATGAACATTATCGGATGTCTGGATACAGCAGATGAGGGCACATATATCCTGGATGGGATCTCCATTGAGGACTACACGGAAAAAGATCTGGCCAGGATCCGAAACCATAAGATCGGTTTTATCTTTCAGAGTTTTAACCTGCTGCCTAAGCTTACAGCGGAGGAGAACGTGGAACTGCCTCTGATCTACCAGAGGATCCCAAGGAACGAGCGGAAAAAAAGAGTTCAGGAAGCCCTGGAAAAAGTAGAACTTTCCCACAGAATGGGACATAAGCCAACCGAGCTTTCCGGCGGCCAGCAGCAGAGGGTGGCCATTGCAAGGGCACTTGTGACAAAACCCTCTCTGTTCCTGGCAGATGAACCGACCGGAAATCTGGATTCTTCTACAGGAGAGGAGATCATGAAGCTTTTTCATGAACTCCATCATAATGGAAATACCATCGTACTGATCACCCATGACAATGGAGTGGCAGATGAAGCAGAACGGAAAATTTTTATCAGAGATGGAAAAGTCAGTGAGGTGAGCATATGATCTTTCAGAGTATGAAAATGGCCTGGCACGCAGTTGCCTCCAATAAGCTGAGATCTTTTCTCACGATGCTTGGAATTATCATTGGTGTGGTAGCACTGATCGTTCTGGTATCCATCGCCAATGGAGCAACCTCTTCTGTTACAGATCAGATCTCAAGCATGGGTTCCAGCTACCTGACAGTTACCATCAGTGATGACAAGGAGAATCCCCTCCGTCTGAAGGAGCTTTCGGATTTTGCAAAGCCTGATGAGGTGGATGAGGTAGCACCTGTTTCCTGGACCAGCGTTACAGCAAAAACAGGCAATTCCAGCGGAACCATGACTCTTACAGGAACAACAGGAAGCTACGCAGACATTCAGGGATTAGAGCTGTACAGCGGCCGATTTCTGAAGCAGACAGATACAGATAATAATTCCTATGTAGTAGTAATTACCAAAGATACAGCAACAGAGCTCCTTGGCAGGGCAGATGCAGTAGGCGAGAGCATTAAGCTGAATGGAAAAAGTTTTCTTGTGATCGGTGTGCTGGACGACAGCAGCTCCCTGACACAGGGGACAGCTTCCATATCCAGTTCGGATGATTCTGATTCCGACAGTTCAGAAAGTTCTTCTGTACAGCTGGAAGGATATATTCCTTTTTCCACAATGACAAGGATCGCAGATAATGTGCTGGATGTGACCATGTTCTACGCATCCGGGACAGATGAAGAAAGTCTGGATCCTGCAAAAAATGCTCTTACGGAATTATTGCTGGAACGTTTTGGACAGGATGAGGATGCTTTTTCAGTTGTGGACCAGTCGGAGATCATGGAAGCCATGTCAAATGTGACTAATACCATGTCCCTGATGATCGGCGGAATTGCAGCGATTTCTCTTCTGGTTGGCGGTATCGGAATTATGAACATCATGCTGGTATCTGTCACAGAACGAACAAGAGAGATCGGAATCCGTAAAGCCATTGGTGCAGGCAGGGGAACGATCATGCTTCAGTTCCTGATCGAAGCCTTGCTGGTAAGCCTGATGGGATGTCTGGCAGGAATCGGTCTTTCCTGGGTGATCCTGAAAATAGCAGCGGTTGTGATGAATAATTCCATGAGTTTTACCATGGATATGAAAGTGGTATGGCTTTCTGTTGCATTTTCAGTGCTCATTGGCGTACTTTTCGGATTATATCCGGCTAATAAAGCGGCATCAAAGAAACCAATCGATGCACTGAGATATTCCGGATAAATGGAATATCTCATGAGCAAGTAGAGAAGCAGTGTCATCTGTACAGACTTACATCAGTCCGTACAAATTGCACTGCTTTTTTGCATACAGGAAACAGGCGACATCAGCTCCCATGGAATTTTGTCTGGAAATCCCCAGAATGATAATGTATAATTCATAATAAATGAAACAACCAGAGAAAGGATGACAGAAAACTTGAACATCGTGGAGAAATGTGTTTCGTGCCTGGATAGCAGAGAAATCCTCCGGCGAATGTAGCCATGTACGAAAAGTTCGGATTTTAATTATATGGTATTGTACAGAAAAAAGGTTTTGGCCTGAAACAGTACTGCATGATAAAACAGGCATAAGGAGGAAGAGCATGAAAAAAAGATGGTGGCATGACAAAGTGGTATACCAGATATACCCGAAGAGTTTTTATGATTTCAACGGTGACGGGATCGGAGATATCCCGGGAATCATCAGCAAATTGGATTATCTGAAAGAGCTGGGCGCAGATATTCTGTGGCTTTCCCCTGTTTATAAATCTCCTCTTGCTGACCAGGGATATGACATTGCAGATTATTATGCCATTGATCCGCGGTTTGGAACCATGGAAGACATGGATCATCTGATCGCAGAGGCAAAAAAACGCGACATGTATATTTTGATGGATCTTGTTGTGAACCACTGTTCCGATGAACATGAATGGTTCCAGAAAGCTGTTCAGGATCC
>CAVBVT010000075.1:0-429 GCA_963598855.1 Eggerthellaceae bacterium | reverse complement strand
TCAGGATCCAGATGGAAAATACGGAAATTTCTTTTATATAGAGGATAAAAAAGACGACAAAGCACCATGCAATTGGAGAAGCTATTTCGGCGGCTCTGTGTGGGAAGAGCTTCCAGGCCATCCGGACAAACAGTATCTTCACCTCTTTCATAAAAAGCAGCCGGATCTTAACTGGGAGAATGCAGAAGTACGGGAAGAAGTATTCAAAAATATCCGCTGGTGGATGGAAAAAGGGCTTGGTGGTTTCCGCATTGATGCCATTATCAATATCAAGAAGAAGCTTCCGTTCCGGGATTATCCGGCAGACCGAAGCGATGGAATGTGCAGCGTGGAGAGAATGCTGGAAAATGCAGAAGGTATCGGAGAGTTTTTGGGTGAGATGGCAGAGAAATGTTTTCATCCGTATGATGCGTTTATAGTAGGCGAAGT
>CAVBVT010000074.1:11614-14106 GCA_963598855.1 Eggerthellaceae bacterium | reverse complement strand
TCAGGGATGAGCTGCTTACAGAAAAGGTAAAAAGGATCCTCTACGAAAAAGGTGGGACAAAAAATGAACAATAAAGGTATCGGTACCGTTTTCTGCTTAATATCAGCACTTCTGATTTCCGCAAAATACATATCAGCGGCAATATTTATGAGTGGTGTGAGTTCCTGGGATGCTGCATTATTTGTTGCTGGATTGGGGTATGTGGGACCTGTTCTGACGATTGCTTCGATCATAGCATTGATCATCGGAAAAGTGATCGTACGCCCTTACCAAATCCGTACCTTCCGTGTGACTTTGAAAAGATAAAGAATGAAATATTAGGCCTGTTTATCTTTTGAATATATCAGGAATTTGAGTGATATATCAGAGAGTAGCCGGCTTTTTTTATTTTTTTGCATCCATCCCCACCCCTCCCACGTCTAATAAACAGAAGCACATAAACAAAAGCTTTCAAAAAACATTTCCTGATGACCGGTCAGTGCAGGAGAATGGAGATTACCAATGAATGATATTTTGATACGAAAGGCGAAAAAAGGGGATAAAGATGCTTTCTGCAGGCTTATGGATGAGCAGATGCAGAGTATGTATAAGCTTGCGGTTTCCTATCTGAAAAATGATGAAGATGCTGCGGATGCGATACAGGATACCATTCTTTCCTGTTATGAGAATCTGAAAAATCTGAAATACAATAAGTATTTTAAGACATGGATGATACGGATCCTGATCAACAAGTGCAAAGATATCTTGCAGAGAAAAAATCGAATGATCTGTACAGATGAGATGCCGGAGATGCCTTTTCATGAGACGGAATATGCTTCCGCAGAATGGGCGCAGATGCTGGAACCGCTGGATGAAAAATACCGGATGATCATTCTTCTGTACTACATGGAAGGATTTAACACCCGGGAGATCAGTGAGATCCTGGATATGAAAGAAAGCACTGTAAAATCCCGTCTTCAGCGTGGAAGAAAACAGATTGCAAGGATGTATGAGTACAAGGTCAGGGAGGGACGTGTGTGATGATGGCATTTGATGATAATGAGAAAAAATTGAAAGAGGAACTCCGAAAAGATACTGAGATACCGGCAATCGTACGGGAACGTGCGAACCAGGCTTATCATCTGATCGAGAATAATGTTTCTGTGCAGAAAAAAACACAGAAAGACAGAACTTCACTTCACTGGATGAAAACAGGAGCAAAGATCGCAGGAGGAACAGCAGCAGTGCTGGCGGCAGGCTTTATATTCTGTGCGGCGAATCCGGTCATGGCAAAAAATCTTCCGGTGGTGGGAAGTCTTTTTGAAACATTGCAGGATCATGTGAGTTTCTTTGGGGATTTTTCTGATCATGCGACAACCCTGGAAGATACAGAAAAATCTGTCGGATCGAAAACATCAAACGGCCTTACCATCACCTGCTCCGAGGTTTTTGCCAACAGTCAGGCTGTTTATATGACCATGCAGTTTAAGAGTGATGAACCATTTCCGGATACACTGAAAGATCAGGACGGAAAACCTGTTATGGAGATGTATTCAACAAAGGTTCTGGATTTTAATCCGGTAGACGATGATTACATGGTCAGCAATCTGGAAGGAGAATTTCTGGATGAGTATACGTATGCATGCATTCTCAGAGTAGATCTTGCAGAGATGACAAAAGACTACACCGAGTATTACAGGAAGTACGAAGAAATGTGTCAGCAAGTGCGGGATGAGATGGGAATTACCATGGACGATCTGAATGATGAGACAGAAGAAGGCAGTGCGCTTCTCAAAGAATTTGTAGATGAAACTTCTGCCAGGGGAGGAGCACTTCAGTCCTATATCAAAGAGATTGACCTTCCAGAAAACTTTAACATGCATCTGAGTATCAATGAGATCCGCGGCATGCAGCCAGATGAAGCCTCAGATCCGAATGATCCGGATGCAGGATATTATAAATTCGAAGGCGACTGGAGTTTTGATATTCCGATAACAGTTGATGATTCCCAGACAGAAGTCCAGGAGATCAATGAGACGAATGAAGCAGGGATCGGCCTTAAGTCTGTGATCCGCACACCATATGAACTGACTGTAAATGAACTTTATGAGGAAGGTTCTGACAGCGACTGTTTCATGGTTGCACTGGATGCAAATGGCAATAAACTGCCGTATAATGAGTCAAATGGAAACTGCAATAATTTTGCCATTCAGGACAGGGATATTTCTACTGTTGATATTTATATCCTGGATTATGTGCAGTATATGGACGAACTGAAAGGCGAAGAGAATTACAATAACAACGAGAATAAACCAGAAGGAGAAAAATGGAGTGATCTTCTGGACAAGAATGCGAAGTATCATAAAACGCTGCATTTCAAATGAAAAATAGCCTAAATAAAAGATAATTGAGGAGCACAGCTGGAAGGAAGGAATCTGGCTGTGCTTTTTCGAACAGGAGATCATGAATATCCGGTATTTGTTTGATAATGCCTAAAAGGCATAGAACAATAT
>CAVBVT010000074.1:7868-11604 GCA_963598855.1 Eggerthellaceae bacterium | reverse complement strand
GAATCCTTTACAATAAAAGAAAGTAAAGAAGAAAATGTAAAAACAGCAAGGAGGGATTCATCATGGAATACGCAAAACTTGGAAATACAGATATCGAAGTATCAAAATTATGTGTAGGCTGCATGAGTTTTGGCAAGGCTGGCACTATGCATGACTGGACACTGGATGAGGAACAGAGCGGGGAAGTAATCCGCCATGCGCTGGATCTGGGAATCAATTTCTTTGATACAGCCAATGGATATTCGGCAGGAACCAGCGAGGAACATCTTGGCCGTGCGCTGAAAGATAACATTGCCAGAGATAAAGTTGTGATCGCATCCAAGGTTTATTTTAACCCGGGACGCCTTTCCAGAGAGGCGATCATGCGGGAAATCGATGGAAGCCTGAAACGTCTGGGAACCGATTATCTGGATCTGTACATTATCCACAGATTTGATTATGAAACACCAATTGAAGAGACGATGGAAGCGTTGCACGACCTGGTAAAAGCAGGCAAGGTACGTGCACTGGGAGCATCAGCAATGTACGGTTATCAGTTCTACAATATGCAGCTTGCAGCCAGAGACAATAACTGGACACCGTTTTCTGTAATGGAGAACCATTATAATCTGCTTTATAGAGAAGATGAGAGAGAACTGATCCCGATCTGCAATCAGATGAATGTTTCAAGGATGCCGTACAGCCCTCTTGCAGCAGGACATCTGGCAAGATCTCAGTGGAAATCCGATTCCCTCAGAGGAAGAACCGACCGGGTTGCAGTTGGAAAATATGACCGTATGGAGCAGCAGGATATGCAGATTGTAAAACGTGTACAGGAACTTTCCCAGAAGCATAACTGCAAGATGTCCCAGATCGCCATTGCATGGCAGTGGGCAAAAGGCGTCACAGCACCGATCATAGGAGCTACCAAAACCAGATATCTGGATGATGCAGCAGAAGCACTGAAAGTAAAACTTTCCCCGGAAGACATTGCATACCTGGAAGAACACTACGTTCCGCATCCGATTGTGGGAGCTATTGACAAGAACCCGGCCCAGGGTGTGATCCTGCTGGATGAGAAGAAGTAAGAGGCACCGGAAATGTTTTCCAACAAACAGCTAAAAGACATGATACTTCCGCTTCTGATGGAACAGTTTCTCCTGATGCTGGTAGGTCTGGCAGATACCATGGTCGTCAGTTATGCAGGAGAAGCAGCAGTTTCCGGAGTATCACTGGTAAACTCGTTTAATACCATATTTATCAATCTTTTTACAGCACTTGCATCAGGAGGGGCTGTTGTAGTCAGCCAGTATATTGGACGGCGTGATATGAAGAAAGCCTCGGAATCAGCCAGCCAGCTTCTGATGGCCGCTACAGTATTTGCAGTGGCAATATCCATTCCTGTACTGATCTGGAAAGTCCCTATTCTGAGACTTCTGTTTGGAAAAGTAGAGCCGGAGGTAATGGCAGCATGCAAGACTTATCTCAGGATTTCCGTATATTCATTTCCTGCCTTGGGAATATATAACGCAGGAACAGCCCTGTATCGAAGCATTGGAAAAACCAGCGTGACAATGAAGATTTCCATAGCTTCCAATATCCTGAATGTAGTCGGAAACCTGATCGGAGTTTTTGTGCTGCATGCAGGAGTGGCAGGTGTTGCCTACCCGTCACTGATCGCCAGAACTTTTTCCGCAGTGGTGATCACAGTGCTTTGTTTCCGGGAAAAAGAAGTCCGCTATGTTGGCAGATGGATCTTTCAGTGGAACAGGGATCTTCTGAAAAGAATGCTTTCCATTGCCATTCCAAATGGTGTGGAAAGCGGGATCTTCCAGTTTGTAAAAGTGGCACTTTCCAGTGTTGTTGCTCTGTTTGGAACTTATCAGATCGCAGCAAATGGAATCTCCCAGAGTATCTGGAGTGTGGCTGCACTGATCAGCGTTACCATGGGGACGGTATTTATTACTGTGATCGGCCAGTGCATGGGAGCAGGTGATATTCAACAGGCGGAATATTACTTTCAGAAACTGACGAAGCTGACAGTCTGTATTTCTGTTGCCGGGAATACACTGATCTTTTTGCTGACACCATTTCTCATAAAGATCTTTGCAGTTTCTGATCAGACAGGTCGGCTGATCCTGTGGCTGGTGCTGATCCATAATGTTGCCAATGCCATAGTCTTTCCTTTTGCAGATCCTCTGGGAAAAGGCCTCCGGGCAGCCGGCGATGCGATCTTTACCATGGAGATCTCACTGTTCACGACCATAGGTGTGCGGCTGATCTTTTCCATACTGTTTGGAATTGTTCTGGATCTGGGGGTTATCGGAATTGCCCTTGCCATGTGTCTGGACTGGACAGTCCGTGGGATCATCTTCTGGATCCGGTTCCGTCAGGGAAAATGGAAAACCTATAAAGTTATCGGAGAATAGGAAAATATAACAAAAGCAATCTGCAGAAACGGATGATAGGAAAAGATCCGTCCAATCTGTAGGTTGCTTTTTTTTATAGATAGCTGTAAGATAACAGGAAGACTCGAAGATACATACTTATGGCATTTCCAGAATTGCAATAAAAAAATACGGAGGAATATCTGTGGCAAAAAGACGAAAACCCAAAATGGAGCTCCGATACTATAAGATGCCGGAAGGAAGTCCGATCCTGGCACTTCTGGGACAGAAGTGGATCCAGAATTATGGGAATGATGTAGACTACCTTCATTTTCACAATTATCTGGAGATCGGCTTCTGCTATGAAGGTCAGGGATTTCTGATCCTAGGAGAAGATAAAGTCCGGTTTCATGACAGGGAATTTACGGTGATCCCGCCGAATTATCCCCATACGACAAACAGTGATCTGGGAACGGTCAGCAGGTGGGAATATCTTTTTATTGACGTGGAAGGTTTTCTGGACAAGTTTATTGATAACTCGGTAAAAAGAGAAAAGATAGTCCAGCGGATCAATTCCAAAGCACTCTTTCTGGACGCAGAGGAAAACAGGTCAATGGCAGAAAAGATCCTGAAGATCCTGGATATCATGCGTGAGGGAGAAGAGTTTTACCTGGAGGAGGCTAAGGGAATCCTGGCATCGCTTCTTGCAGAAACAGCCAGGATCAACAGACCTTCAGGAGAAGAGAAGTACAGCGTGGATAAAGGAAAGATCACAGATCTGATCTCCCGTTTTCAGGATTATATTTCGGATCATTATATGGAGGACATCCGTATTGATGAACTGGCAGAGCATTGTCATGTCAGTGAGACACATCTGCGCCGTATTTTTACCTCCTATATGAAAATGAGCCCTCTGGAATACATCAACACCATACGTATCCAGGCGGCCTGTGATTATCTCAAGAAAACAGATATGTCTATTGCGGATGTGGCGCATAAATGCGGTTTTACCACCAATTCCACATTCAATCGGAATTTCAGACAGATCACAGGGATGACGCCTCTGGAGTGGAGGAAACGTCCGGAGAATTATGAACAGCAGCTTCTGAAATTTGATATCCACTCCGAGGAAGGGTGGTAGCAAATAAATACAAAGATCTGATGTGAAAAGAAAAACATGGCACATATAAAAATGCTGCATCAGCGCATCAGACAGAAAGAGGTAGAAATGTATGATTACAGAATTGTGGAGCAGGTCTCCCGAAAAAAGAAACATATGTCAGGAGCACTCCGGAAAGTGATGGTGATCTTCGCTGTTCTTTTTGTGCTGATGGGAATTACCATCTCTCAGGCATTTATGCTTCCTGGAT
>CAVBVT010000074.1:3113-7858 GCA_963598855.1 Eggerthellaceae bacterium | reverse complement strand
GATTTCTTCTTGCACTTCTTTATTTTGTGTACGATATTTTCAGCCAGAAAGATTATGAGTATACCATGGAAAACGGCGAGCTCACTATTGATGTGATCTATGGAAAAAAATACCGCAAAACAGCACATGTGCTGAAACTGGAAGACATGGAAGTGACAGCTCCCCACTGGCATGAAAAAGTAGCGAAATACAAAAAGAACACAGGGACAGAGAAACTGAAAAAATATGATTATACTTCCTATGAGGCAGACACGCCATACTACACGATGATCATCAAAGAAGATAGACACAAGATCAAACTTCTTTTAGATCTGACAGAAGAAATGATGCATACAATGAAAGCACAGTTTCCCGAAAAAGTCTATTTTGCATAATATGTGAAAATGTTTGTAAAATATGTACAAAAAATAACGAAAAAATTCATGAAATAAACACAAAGACCTTCTTTTTTGACGAAAAGCTTCTATAAAATGTCGAAAAAGAAGGTTTTTCTTTGCCATAACAACGAAAGAAAAAACGAAAAATGAGAAAAATGTATAAAAAAGAACTTTGATAGGAGATCCAATAGTGCAAAACTGATAAAATGGTTGAAATTGCACATTATATGAACAATTCTGCAAACTATAAGGGGTATGCGGATGCTATAATTCCATCATAAGCAAACGGGAAATGCTTAATAAAGGAGGACAAGTAAATGAAGAAAAAATTACTCGCAGTATTAATGACAGGTATTATGGTAATGTCTTTCGCTGCAACAACAACAGCTGTTTACGCAGCAGATGATGACAATACTCTTACAGTATGGGCATGGGATCAGAACTTCAACATCAAGGCTATGAACATCGCAGGAGAGCAGTATGCAAAAGATCACGAAGGATTTAAAGTAGATGTTATCGAGACATCTTCTGATGACTGCCAGACCAAACTTACAACAGCAGCAAACGCCGGAGATTACAGCACACTTCCGGATATCGTCCTGATGCAGGATAACAGCTATCAGAAATATCTGAAGAGCTATCCGGATGCTTTCACAGATCTTAAAGATATGGACATCAACTGGGATGATTTCGGAAAACTGAAACAGTCCTATTCTATGGTAGATGATACACATTATGGTGTTCCGTTTGATAACGGTGCTGTTATCGCAGCTTATCGTACAGATATCCTTGATGAAGCAGGATACACAGTTGATGATCTGACAGATATCACATGGAGCAAATTCATGGAGATCGGTAAAGATGTTCATGAGAAAACCGGCAAATACCTTCTTACAAGTGAGGCAACAGGCGGCGATACTCTGATGATGATGATCCAGTCCTGCGGAGCAAACTTCGTAAATGAGGATGGAGAAGCTTACATCGTAGGCAACGATGCAGCTGAGAAATGTGTAGATCTTTATGTAGATCTTATCAAGAACGATGTTGTTAAATTAGTAAATAACTGGGATGAGTACATTTCCACGATCACAGGCGGTGAGGCTGCAGGTATCGTTAATGGTAACTGGATCACAGCTACACTGATGGGAACAGAGGATCAGAAAGGTCTCTGGCAGATCACAACAATGCCGAAAGTAGACGATGTTGACACAGCAACAAACTATGCTAATAACGGTGGATCTTCCTGGTACATTACATCCAACTGCAAGAATGTAGAGCTTGCTGAGGACTTCCTTGCAAGCACATTTGGTTCCAGTACAGACTTCTATGATGCAATCCTTCCTGAGACAGGTGCGATTTCCTGCTACCTGCCAGCTGGTGAGTCTGATGTTTACAATGAGCCAAGCGAGTTCTTCAACGATCAGCCAATCTTCTCAACAATTGTAGACTACTCTTCCAATATTCCGGAATTCACAAAGACTCCGTACCACTATGAGGCAAGAGAGTGCATCAACACAGCTGTTGTAAATATCGTAAACGGCGCAGATAAAGAGTCTGCACTTCAGGAAGCACAGGATACACTGGCATTCAAGATGACAGAGTAATTTCTGGAAACAGCATTCTGAAATGAATAAGTAAATACGAAGCAGGGGACTGCATGCAGTCCCCTGTCTTATGTAAAGGCTTAAAGGTTTGAAAGGAGGAGTTCCTGTGAATTCCAAAAAAAGTGGCATGTCTCTGGTAGCGAAGCAGAGAGCTGCAGGCTGGATCTTTCTGGCACCTGCAACTATTATGATCGCTGTCATGAGCTTTTATCCGATGATCCGTGCATTTATCATTTCTTTACAGACAGGTGCCGGAGCAAACATGAGGTTTGCAGACCCGATCTTCAGTAACTACAAACGTATTATGATGGATAAGGTATTCCAGCAGTCCATTGTCAATACATTTTTATATCTTATTATTCAGGTTCCGATCATGCTGGTCCTTGCGATCCTGCTTGCACAGCTTCTGAATAATAAAGATCTGAAATTCAAAGGATTTTTCCGTACATGCGTATTCCTTCCATGTGCGACATCTCTGGTATCTTATTCCCTGATCTTCCGTTCCATGTTTGCAACAGATGGTCTGATCAACAGTATCCTGATCAAACTTGGAATTTTAACAACCGGTTATAACTTCCTTGGAAACTCCACAAGTGCAAAGATTGTGATCATCATCGCACTGATCTGGAGATGGACAGGATATAACATGGTATTTTATCTTGCAGGACTTCAGAATATCGAATATTCCGTATATGAGGCAGCAAAGATCGATGGAGCCAACGGCTGGAAGACTTTCTGGAAAATTACAGTACCGCTTCTGAAACCGACAATTATCATGACATTCATTATGTCTATCAACGGTACACTGCAGTTGTTCGATGAGTCTGTCAACCTGACAAAGGGCGGCCCGGCTAACACAACCATCACAATGTCCCATTATGTTTACAATACATGTTTTATCAACGTACCAAACTTCGGATATGCGGCAGCAATGTCATTTATCATATTTATCATGGTAGCTATCCTGGCCTTTATCAACTTGAAAGTAGGTGATACACGTGACTGAGAAAAAGAACAAATCCGCGATCCAGAGAAGATTGATCCCTACATATATTTTTCTGATCATCGTATCATTTATCTCTGTATTCCCGCTGTACTGGATGATCTCCGCAGCAACCAATACATCCACAGATGTATCCAGAGGAAGAATTCTTCCAGGTACATATTTTATGCAGAACTTTAAGAACCTGACTGCACAGCAGCCGCTGTGGAGAGCACTTGGAAATTCTCTGTTCTATGCGATCCTGACAACAGTGATCTGCCTTCTGATCTGCTCTATCGCAGGTTATGGATTTGAGGTATATCACGACAGATGGAAAGACAGACTGTTCTCCATCCTGCTTCTTGCGATGATGGTTCCGCAGGTTGCCACAATGGTGCCGTTATTTAAGATGTTCTCCAAAGCAGGCCTCTTAAATACAGCGGTAGGTTTTATCCTTCCGATCATTTCCACACCATTTATGATCATGATGTTCCGTCAGAATGCAAGAGCATTCCCAATCGATATCATTGAAGCAGCACGTATTGACGGATTAAGTGAGGTAAGGATCTTTTTCCAGATGTTTATCCCGACTATGAAATCTACTTATGCGGCAGCTGCAGTTATCACATTCATGAATGCATGGAACTCTTACCTGTGGCCGAAGGTAATCATGACAGACAACAAGGCAATGACCATGCCGATGCTGATCGCCAACCTGATCACAGGATATGTAACTGATTATGGTATGCTGATGTGCGGTGTATTATTCTGCTCCATCCCGACTATGATCGTGTTCTTCGTATTACAGAAACAGTTCGCAGAAGGTATCACAGGAGCTGTTAAATAAGATTCAAATTCAAAAGGATGCTGTCGAAATCTGTAGGTATATTGTATAATATGCTTCAAGTAGATCACGCAGCATCCTTTTTATAAAGTGTCATAATAAAAAAATATAAGGAGAAAGAAAAAATGGCAAAGCAGATCAGATATGATCATTTTCTGCATGGCGGCGACTACAACCCGGAGCAGTGGCTTGACAGACCGGACATTCTGAAAAAAGACATCGAATATTTTAAGAAAGCACATATCAATACTGTTTCCATGGGAATGTTTTCCTGGGCAGTACTGGAACCGGAAGAAGGCAGATATAATTTTGACTGGCTGGAAGATGTGATCAATAACCTTTATAAAGAAGGCATTTACACCATTCTTTCCACACCATCCGGAGCAAGGCCGAAGTGGATGGCAGATAAGTATGAGGAAGTTCTCCGCATGGACCCGGACAGAACAAGAAGATTTTTCGGCGGAAGACATAATCACTGTTATACATCTCCTGTATACAGGGAAAAGATCTACAATATTAATAAGAAGCTTTCCGAACGTTTCGGCAAACATCCGGCAGTAATTCTCTGGCATATTTCCAATGAATATGGCGGCGAGTGCTATTGTCCGCTGTGTCAGGAGAAATTCAGAGAATGGCTGAAAGAGAAATACGGAACGATTGAGAATTTAAATTCCAGCTGGTGCACTACATTCTGGAGCCATATTTATAACAGTTTTGACCAGATCGAAAGTCCTTCACCAAAAGGGGAAAACGCCCTCCATGCCCTGACTCTTGACTGGAAGCGTTTTGTTACAGACCGGACAGTGGATTTCATGAAACATGAGATTTCTGCGATCCGCGCAGGCGGTTCAGAGCTTCCTGCAACAGCGAATCTGATGTACGATTATGACGGACTGGATTATAAGAAATTTAAAGATGTTATGGATATCGTATCCTGG
>CAVBVT010000074.1:0-3103 GCA_963598855.1 Eggerthellaceae bacterium | reverse complement strand
GAGCCATGCAGCACGATCTTATGCGCAGCATCAAAAAAGCTCCATTCCTTCTGATGGAATCCTGTCCTTCAGCAACCAACTGGAAGCCGATCAATAAACTGAAAAAGCCGGGAATGCACCTGGCGGCGTCCCTCCAGGCAGTTGCCCATGGCTCAGACAGTGTGCTGTATTTCCAGCTTCGCCAGAGCCAGGGTGCATCTGAGAAATTCCATGGTGCTGTGATCGACCATTACGGCGGTGATGATACCAGAGTTTTCCGCGAGGTCACAGAGGTTGGAGAAGCACTGGAACAGATCCGGGAGACTGTTGGAAGTACTGTGAAGTGTCAGACAGCAGTTCTCTATGACAGAGAAAATGACTGGGCGCTGAAAGATGCCCAGGGACCGCGGAACGAGGATATGCACTATCAGGAATGTGTACAGAAACAGTACCGTGCACTTCGAAGAAAAGGCTGCAATACGGATATCATTACAATGGAACATGATCTTTCAGATTATAAACTGGTGACAGTGCCAATGGCCTATATGTTCTATCATGGCTATGCAGAAAAGCTCCGCACTTTTGCAGAAAATGGCGGTACACTTGTAATTTCCTACTGGTCAGGTCTTGTAGATGAGACAGATAAATGTTATCTTGAAGGTACACCTCATGGATTGATGGAAGCTGCAGGCATCCGCGCAGAAGAGATTGACGCGCTTTATGACTGGGAAGAGAATCACGGAATCCCGGAAACAGGAAATCATCTTGGAATTACAAAGAGCTATACCTGTAAAAATCTCTGTGAGCTTGCGAAAGTTTCGGATGCAGAAGTTCTGATGCACTATGGCGAGGATTTTTATCAGGGATATCCGGTCCTGACACATAAGAAATATGGAAAAGGCCATATTTATTATGTTGCAGCAGATATGGAAACAGCTTTTTATGAAGATTTCCTTGGCCGTGCTGCAGACGAGGCAGGAGTGGACACACCACTTGATTTTGTGCCGGAAGGTGTTTCTGTGACAACCAGGGAGACGGAAGATACAGAATATCTTTTTATCCAGAATTTTGCAGGAAAAACACAGACAGTATCGGTTCCGGAAGAATATGAAGTTCTCTATGGAACAGAAAGTGAGAATATGAGTCCGCTGCAGACCAGGATTCTCAAACGTAAAAAATAATCATATCAGAAAGCATATCGGCCGGAGACTGATATGCTTTTTTGTACTGTAGGGGAGCTTGTTTCATGCAGACCCTGCGGAAGCGGGCACATCAATGGAACCTATCTTCTGAGATACAGGATTGGAAATATGGGTTCCATTAAGGTGATCTTACAGAAGATCAATTGTGATATATTTAAAAATCCCGAAGAACTGATGGAAAATATTGCAGGGGTGACAGCACATCTGGGACGCAAGATCATTGAGAACGGTGGAGATCCGGAACGGGAAGTGCTGAATCTGATCCCCACAAAAGATGGAAAAACATATCTGATCGATGAGAACGGAGAGTGCTGGAGATCTTATATTTTCATTACAGATGCAGTAAGCTATGATCTTGTGGAGAAACCGGAAGATTTTTATGAAAGTGCAGTTGCATTTGGAAGATTCCAGGAAATGCTGGCAGATTATCCTGCGGAAACACTTCATGAGGCGATCCGGGCTCGCCATGAATGATTTCGGTGATGCGATTCGTTTTGGAGCCAGCACAGCACTCGAGGATGAAAAAGACTTAAGCAAAGTTTCCTGTGATATGGGCTTATATGAAGTCTATGTAAAAGGATTTCTGGAAAGCTGCGGAGATAAGCTTACCAGGAAAGAGATCGAGCTTCTTCCTATGGGAGCCAAAGTGATGACTTATGAATGCGGAATCCGTTTTTTTACCGATTATCTGGAAGGAGACCATTATTATAAGATCGACCGGGAAGAGCATAATCTGGACAGATGCCGGACACAGTTTAAGCTGGTAGAAGATATGGAACAGAAGTGGGATACCATGCAGGAAATTCTGCGCAGGTATCAGAAATAGTTTTTTTGCAAGAGGAATACAGTGGAGGTAAAAGAAATGAAAGAGACAAGAGGAAGGGTAACAATCCCTACAGATCTGGATGTGATCCCGGAGACTTTGGAAATGCTGGAGGAATGGGGAGCAGATGCCATCCGCGACTGCGACGGAACAGAATTTCCGGCGGAACTGAAAGAGACAGGAGCAAAGATCTATGCCACCTACTACACAACCAGAAAAGATAATGCCTGGGCAAAGGCGCACCCGGAAGAGATCCAGCAGATGTACATTATGACATCTTTTCACACAGCAGTTTCTGATACGCTTAAGATCCATCTGATGGATCATCTGTACCCGGATATGCTGGCAGTCAATACCAGAGATGATATCAAACGCTGGTGGGAGGTGATCGACCGTACCACAGGAGAAACTGTGAGCACAGAAGAGTGGTCTTATGACGAAGAATCCGGAAATGTTGTGATCAGACCGGCCAAGGAATTCCATGAGTATACGGTAAGTTTTCTGGCGTATATCATGTGGGATCCTGTACATATGTACAATGCAGTAGTCAATGACTGGAAAGATGTGGAGCCGCAGATCACCTTTGATGTGCGTCAGCCTGCAACACGTGCACATTCCCTGGAACGTCTGAGAAGATTTCTGATTTGAAGATGAAAATTTATATGCGACTGGTGAATTTAAGCTTTGCAGGGAATCATATACAGCTATGAGCACTGCCATTGAGAGCAATCAGGCAGTAGGCGTGATAGCAGGATATTATGACGAAGATCTTACCATTGCTTATGTAAGTGAGTTTTTTCTGCATAACCTTGGATACCGTATGCGCCTGGCTGACGGCAGCTATCAGTGGTTTAAAGATAAAGGAGAGGTCAGCCACAGGGCAGATGGAACTGCTTTTCATATGGTGGGAATCTTTGTAAATATTGATAAAGAGAAAAAGGCGAAACAGTATACCCAGAGAGTGGATGCGTTTCACAGGGCCTATGCAAAAGCAAATCTCTGTGAATATTATGTAGATCTTAAGGAGAACCGTTTTGATTCCCTGAAAGTTGAGGAAGAGTTTGCAGGGCTGTTTGCGGAAAACAGTTCCTGGGATGAG
>CAVBVT010000073.1:0-14457 GCA_963598855.1 Eggerthellaceae bacterium | reverse complement strand
TTGATGCAGGTAACATCGGATACAAACTTGCTCAGCGTCTTGGTAAAGCAGAAGCATACGGTCCTGTTACACAGGGTATCGCAAAACCTGTAAACGACCTGTCCCGTGGATGCTCTGCAGATGATATCGTAGGTGTTGTAGCTATCACAGCAGTACAGTGCCAGGCAGAGGATAAATAATCATCCTTACATATCAGTCATGTTAGGGGCAAAATATCTTTTGCCCCTAACCTTATATTATTAAAAAATCAGGAGAGTAAAATCATGAACGTATTGGTTATCAACTGTGGAAGTTCTTCATTAAAATATCAGTTAATCGATTCTGAGACAGAGAATGTACTTGCAAAAGGTCTCTGCGAGAGAATCGGTATCGACGGAAGACTGGTATACCAGAAAGCCGGATGTGATAAAGAGATCACAGAGGCAGCTATGCCAACACATAAAGAAGCGATCCAGATGGTACTGGATGCTCTTACAAACGATAAGACAGGTGCGATCGGAAGCCTGAAAGAGGTTAACGCTATCGGACATCGTGTCGTACACGGCGGCGAGAAATTCGCTTCTTCTGCAGTGATCACAGACGAGATGATCAAAGCAGTAGAAGAGTGCAACGACCTTGCACCGCTTCACAACCCGGCTAACCTGATTGGTATCCGTGTATGTGCAGAGCTTATGCCAGGTGTACCGCAGGTAGGTGTATTTGATACAGCTTTCCATCAGACAATGCCTGCTAAAGCATATCTCTATGGACTTCCGCTTGACTTCTACAAGAAATATAAAGTAAGAAGATACGGCTTCCACGGAACATCCCACAGCTTCGTATCTAAGAGAGCTGTTGAGTTCCTTGGCCTTGACAAAGACAATTCCAAAGTTATCGTCTGCCACCTTGGAAACGGATCTTCTATCAGCGCAGTTGTAAACGGCAAATGCGTAGATACAACAATGGGTCTTACACCGCTTGAAGGTGTTGTTATGGGAACACGTTCCGGTAACATTGATCCGGCTATCATGGAGTTCATCGCTAAGAAAGAGAATCTGGACATCGAGGGCGTTATGAACGTACTCAATAAGAAATCTGGTCTTCTTGGACTTTCCGGCGGACTTTCCAGCGACTTCCGTGACCTCAACGAGGCAGCTGAAAGCGGAAACGAAGATGCAGCTAACGCAATCGACGTTCTCTGCTATGGCATCGCTAAATTCGTAGGCGGATATGTTGCAGCAATGAATGGTGTTGACGCTATCGTCTTCACAGCAGGTATCGGTGAGAACGCTATCCCTGTACGTGAGAAAGTTGTAAGCTATCTTGGATACCTTGGCGTAACACTTGACAAAGACGCTAACGGACATCGCGGAGAGGAGATCGTGATCTCCACACCAGATTCCAAGGTTAAGGTTGCAGTTATCCCAACTAACGAGGAGCTTGCAATCTGCCGTGAGACTGTAGCACTGGTATAATCAGAATTATCTGAGATTATCATGCACGCCACAGTTCGGGCACATGACCGGAGATAAATATTGAAATTACCGGGGGCTGACCATCAGAAGTTCAGCCCCCGTAGTTTCCTCATAAAAAATTTAAAAAAATGTAATATTTTCCCGAAAATAACGTTGACAAATCACAAGACCATATGTATAATAAATCGAGTGTGGATAGGAGAGACTTATGCAGATTCAATTATTAGACATTTCTTCCTCTGATGGCAAGACGATCCAGGAGTCGGTAATCCCGGAACTGGAGAAGATTGATTTTCAGATGGGAAGTTTTCCGGTACTTGCGAAGAAACCGGTAGAGCTTACGATCACCAACACTGGTGATAGGGTTCTTGAGCTTACAGGAACCGGTAAGATTACAGTAGGAATTCCCTGTGACCGCTGTCTCGAGACAGTTGCTGTAGAGATCCCGCTGGAATTTAAGAAGAAGCTTGATATGAAGCTTTCTGATGAAGAGCGAGTCAATGATCTGGATGAGAGCAGCTATCTCACAGGTATGAACCTGGATGTGGACCGGTTGGTCTATCTTGAGGTATTGATATGCTGGCCTTTGAAGGTTTTATGTAAAGAAAATTGCAAAGGTATCTGCAGCCGCTGCGGGAAGAACCTGAACGAAGGTCCCTGCGGATGCAAGGAGGAGCCTAAGGATCCCCGCATGGCAGCTATCAGTGATATATTCAGTAAATTTAAGGAGGTGTAACCTATGTCCATTTGTCCTAAGAACAAATCTTCCAAAGCTAGACGTGACAAGAGAAGAGCGAACTGGAAAATGAGCGCTATGAACCTTGTTAAATGCAGCAAATGTGGAGCTCTTATGATGCCGCACAGAGTATGCAAAGCTTGCGGAAGCTACAATAAGAAGGAAATCATCAAAGTTGAGGACTAATTCTTCCAACTTACGCGATGCAGAAAAGAGTCTGGTATGCTGAATGAAGTATACCGGCTTTTTTTTATACTTAAAAGCATATCATGAAATCTATATAACGAGGGGATAAGGAAATAAAAACTATATGAAAACAAATTTACAGAAAGAAAATACCGCCAAAGTCAACCAGATCACAGAAGGCGTGATCTGGAAGCAGCTTTTGTTTTTCTTCTTTCCGATCCTGTTCGGAACGTTGTTCCAGCAGATCTATAATACCGCCGATACGGTAGTAGTAGGGCGGTTTGTGGGAAAAGAAGCACTGGCTGCAGTAGGTGGCTCTTCCAGTATGATCGTGAATCTGATTGTCGGATTCTTCGTGGGCCTGTGTTCCGGAGCCGCTGTAGTGATCTCCCAGTTTTACGGGGCAAAAGACAGCAAAAACCTAAAAAAAGCACTCCACACTTCCATGATCTTCTGCCTGGCAGCCAGTGTAGTTGTAGGTACAGCAGGTTTTGTTCTGGCAGAACCGATCCTGCACCTTATGAAAACCCCGGCAGAAGTAATCCCGGATTCTGTGCTGTACCTGCATATTTACTTCGCAGGAACTTTTTTTAACCTAGTATACAATATGGTATCCAGTATCTTACGTTCCGTAGGAGACTCAAAAAGACCCCTTTATGTGCTGATCATCACCTGTCTTCTTAATATTTTTCTGGATGTGGTCTTTGTGGTGATCTTCCATATGGACGTTCTGGGTGTTGCACTTGCAACAGTAAGCTGCCAGGCAGTCAGTGCCATTCTTGTTACCTGGTTCCTGATGCGGGCGAACGATATTTACCGCCTGGAGTTCCATGAGATCCGGTTTGATACACATTCCCTTGCGGCAGTTCTCCGCATCGGACTTCCGGCGGGACTGGAATCTGTAATGTATAACATTGCCAATCTGACGATTCAGATCTTTGTCAATGAGCTTGGAACAGATACTGTGGCAGCCTGGGGAACCCTGGGAAAAATTGATGCGGTATTCTGGATGGTGTGCAATGCTTTTGCTATCTCAATTACCACCTTTGTAGGACAGAATTACGGTGCCGGAAAATACCGCCGCATGCGGAAAAGTGTCCGTGTGTGCATGATCATGGCATATATTACCGCCTTTATTGTAAGCGGAAGTATTTTCCTGCTTGCAGGGCCTATTTACCGTCTGTTTACCACAGACCAGGGAGTTGTGGATATCGGTGTTCATATGATCCATTTCCTGATCCCATCCTACGCCCTTTATGTCGTGATCGGGATTCTCTCCGGTGCACTCAGGGGAGCAGGAAAAGTGCTGATCCCAATGATCCTGACCTGTGGAGGCGTGTGTCTGATCCGTATTATCTGGTTGTTTGTTTTTGTTACCCGTCATCCGGGAATTAATAATATCATGCTCAGTTATCCGGTATCCTGGATAATCACGGCAGTTTTGTTTGTAATCTACTATTTCCGTTATTTTCCGGGAATTCGCAAAGAAAAATAAATATTTATACAGTTTAAAAGAGTTATATATGTCATTTTGTCACAGGCCTGTTGTTATTTCTGATGAAATTATTTACAATAATGTCAGAACAAAGGGAAATGCGGTAGATAATTGAGAGATAAGAAAAAACAAAACCCCTAAGAAGACGGCAGAGTTTTCAGAGGAGGAGTGCTGCCGTCTTTTCCTATGTATAGAAGGCGGAAAGCAAGGCAGTTCTTGACGGAAGTAGAAAAATTCGCTATCCTATCATGGAGATGATTTTTTCATGAACGGAGAAGATAAAACATGAATATTTTGAACATAGAACACATTCATAAGATTTTTGGAGATAAAGTGATCTTTGATGATATTTCCTGCGGCATCGACCAGGGAGAGAAGATCGGTATCATCGGCGTAAACGGAACAGGCAAGACTACTCTGCTCCGCGTGATCGCCGGAGAAGAAGAACCAGATGAAGGACAGGTGATCACCCAGAACGGGATCCGCATCAGCTGGCTTCCCCAGACACCGGAATTTCCTCAGCATATGACCATTCTGGACTATGTGGCAGAGGGAAAATGGCAGAAGGACTGGAGCACGGAGAGCGAAGCACGCCGTATGCTGAATACTCTGGGGATCACAGACCAGAACATCAATATGGATAATCTTTCCGGCGGCGAGAAAAAGCGCGTGGCTCTGGCCAGAATGCTTCTCAACCCCGCAGACATCCTGATCCTGGACGAGCCTACCAACCATCTGGACGGAGAGATGGTAACGTGGCTGGAGGATTTTCTCCGGGGATTTCGGGGAACTGTGATCATGGTAACACATGACCGTTATTTCCTGGACCGCGTAGCCAACCGTATTCTGGAGATCAGCCATGGCAAACTGTATTCCTACGCTGGCGATTATTCCAAGTTTCTGGAATTGAAGGCCCAGAGAGAAGAGATGGAGCTTGCCAGTGACCGGAAACGCCGCAGTGTCCTCCGTATGGAACTGGAATGGGCTGCAAGAGGCTGCCGCGCCAGAAGCACCAAGCAGAGAGCAAGGCTAGACCGCCTGGAAGCCTTGAAGGCAGGAAAAACTCCTGTAAAGGATTCCAACGTGGAGATGGATTCCATTGAGACCCGTATGGGCAAAAAAACTGTAGAATTCCACCATGTGAGCAAAGCAATCGAAGGCCGTACGCTGATCCATGATTTTGATTACATTGTGCTCCGCAACCAGCGTCTTGGAATTATCGGTCCCAATGGCTGCGGGAAATCCACGCTCCTTAAGATGGTGGAAGGAATGGTGGCTCCGGATTCCGGTGAGATCCAGATCGGCGAGACTATCCGTATCGGATATCTTGCCCAGAATGTTCCGGATATGGACGGAAGACAGCGAGTGATCGACTACATCCGCGAGGTGGCAGAGTATGTTCCGACGAAAGAAGGAAGGATCACTGCCTCCCAGATGCTTGAGAGATTCCTTTTTGATCCGGCTATGCAGTATACTCCGGTTGAGAAACTTTCCGGAGGTGAGAAGCGAAGACTGTATCTTCTGAAAGTGCTGATGGAAGCTCCAAATGTGCTTCTTCTGGATGAGCCTGGAAATGATCTGGATATCCCGACCATGACCATCCTTGAGGACTATCTGGATTCTTTTTCCGGCATTGTGATCACAGTATCTCATGACCGCTATTTCCTGGATAATGTGGTAAACCGGATCATGGCTTTTGAAGGAGAGGGCAGGCTGGTACAGTATGAAGGCGGTTACACCGATTATCTGGAGGCAAAAGCACGGAAAGGCCAGACTCTTGAGACCCGCGCAGACATGCCTGGCAGCACCCAGACAGAGGCAGAACCTCAGGAAAAGAAAAAATCTTCCGCAGATACCTGGAAGCAGAACCGGAAACAGAAACTGAAATTTACCTATAAAGAACAGAAAGAGTTTGAGACCATTGATGATGATATCGCAAAATTAGAAGAACGGCTGGAACAGCTGGACAAAGAGATGGCAGCTAATGCCACCAACGCAGGAAAACTCCGGGAGCTTTCTGATGAGCAGCAGGAGACTCAGCAGAAGCTGGATGAAAAGATGGACCGTTGGGTATATTTAAATGATCTGGCAGAAAAGATCGCAGAGCAGGAATAGGAATAAAGAATATCTGTGATCCGACAAGATTTACACTAAACGGAAATAGTTGAATGGAAAAACAGTATATTTTTCTGGTTGTATAAAAATGGAGGGCTCCGGCTCTCCATTTTGCTCTATATTTAGCATAAATTCTGTGCATCGCGAAGCGTGTTGCTGGTCACAGAGTGAACAGTAACAATTCACTGTGAAATACAGGAAAGATATTGACTTCTCAGGCAAAATTCTAGTATCATAGAAAATGGTACGTAAAAACAGGTACTCTGCAGTGAAAATCCTTGTACTGCAAAGTCTGAGGATTTTCACTACAGTGTACCGCGAAACGTCCGAAATGTTTTTCGGGCAGAGAAAGGGAAAAAATATGGCAGAAATGGTAAAAGTCGTTGTAGACGCAATGGGCGGTGACAATGCCCCTGTGGAGCCGGTGAAGGCAGCAGTAGAAGCCGTAAAAGAGAAACAGAACATCCAGGTCATCCTCACAGGACAGGAGGACGTGATCCAGGCAGAACTTCAGAAATACTCAGATTATCCCAAGGACAGGATCCGCGTGGTACACGCATCCCAGGTCATTGAGACAGCCGAGCCTCCGGTAATGGCCATCCAGAAAAAGAAAGATTCTTCTATTGTAGTAGGATTAAACCTTGTAAAGAAACAGGAAGCAGATGCATTCGTTTCCTCCGGAAGCACAGGCGCGGTTCTGGTAGGCGGCCAGGTGATCGTAGGCAGGATCAAAGGAATCCAGAGACCACCTCTTGCACCGCTGATCCCCACAGCCAAAGGAGTTTCCCTTCTTATTGACTGCGGTGCCAACGTAGATGCCAGACCGAACCATCTGGTACAGTTCGCGCAGATGGGTTCCATTTATATGGAGAATGTAGTAGGAATCAAGAAACCAAGAGTAGCTATTGTCAACAACGGCGCAGAGGAAGAGAAAGGCAACGCTCTTGTAAAAGCAACCTTCCCTCTGTTAAAAGAATGCAAGGATATCAATTTCATTGGGAGCATTGAGGCAAGGGATATCCCGGCAGGCTATGCAGATGTAGTTGTATGTGAGGCTTTTGTAGGAAATGTTATCCTCAAACTGTACGAAGGCGTAGGGGCTACCATGATGTCCATGATCAAGCAGGGCATGATGTCTGACTTTAGAAGCAAAATGGGAGCACTGATGGTGAAGCCGGCCCTTAAGAAAACGTTGAAAGCTTTTGATGCCAGTGAGTACGGCGGAGCCCCTCTCCTTGGATTAAAAGGCCTTGTAGTAAAAAGCCACGGAAGTGCCAAGAGCGTAGAGATCCGTCACGCCATCTTCCAGTGCGAGCAGTTCAAGGAAGAGAAGATCAACGAGAAGATCGAGGAATTTATTGCAGCGGAGCAGAAAGCCCAGGCAGAAGCAAAAGAGAAATAGATCAGAAACTATAACACAGACAGAAAAGGAGGCGAACAGTCGTGGAACTGGAAATGCTGAAAACTATAATCGGAAAGACCCTGGGAAGAAACGTGGATACCATCACAGAGAAAACTACTTTTGTAGATGAGCTAGGAGTTGACTCCCTGGATTTCTTTCAGATCCTTATTGATCTGGAAGAAACCTATGATATTCAGATCGACCAGGAAGAGGCCGAGGAGATCGTGACCGTCGGTGATGCAGTGGAGACTCTTCGCCGTGCAACGAAGGGAAAGAAAAATGGAAAATAATTTAAAAAAACTGGAACAGACCATCGGATATCAGTTTACTGCAAAATCTTTACTGGAACAGGCTATGACGCACAGCTCCTACGCAAATGAGAAACACCTTGGAAAACTTGGATGCAACGAGCGTCTGGAGTTTCTGGGTGATGCAGTACTGGAGCTGATCAGCAGTGATTTCCTGTACAAAAAATTCCGCAGCAACCAGGAGGGTGAGCTTACCAAGAAGCGTGCCAGCATGGTCTGTGAGAAGAGTCTTGCCTACTGTGCAAGAGAGTTCGGCCTTCCGGAATTTATCCTTCTTGGAAGAGGCGAGGAGATGATGGGCGGCCGAGGCCGTGATTCTATCGTGTCTGATGCCCTGGAATCCCTGATCGGAGCCATGTACCTGGACGGCGGTTTTGAGCCGGCGCAGGCTTTTGTCATGAAATTCATCCTTAATGATCTGGAAGATAAGAGAATTTTTTATGACAGCAAGACTGTCCTCCAGGAGATGGTGCAGGAGGGCGGCAACCATCCGGTAGAATACCGTCTTCTGAAAGAAGAAGGACCGGATCACAGCAAGAGCTTTACTGTGGAAGCTCTGATCAATGGTGAGAGCATGGGAACAGGAACCGGCCACACCAAAAAAGCAGCAGAACAGGCTGCAGCTCTTGAGGCAATACGCAGGATAAAATAACAGCAGGTGGCCAATGTATCTAAAAAATATAGAGGTGCAGGGATTCAAGTCCTTTGCACAGAAAATCAATTTTGAATTTCATAATGGAATCACCGGTATTGTAGGCCCCAACGGCAGCGGTAAGAGCAACGTTGGTGATGCAGTCCGCTGGGTCTTAGGAGAGCAGAGTGCCAAGCAGCTCCGTGGCGGAAATATGCAGGACGTTATTTTTTCCGGAACAGAACTTCGAAAACCTTTAAGTTTTGCATCTGTGGCGATCACGTTGGATAACAGTGACCATAAGCTTCCTGTAGATTATGAGGAAGTAACTGTCACCAGAAGGCTTTACCGTTCCGGGGAAAGTGAGTACCGTATTAACGGTTCTTCCTGCAGACTGAAGGACATCAACGAGATGTTCTACGATACTGGTATCGGAAAAGAAGGCTACTCTATCATCGGTCAGGGTCAGATCGACAAGATCCTAAGCGGAAAGCCGGAAGAACGCCGTGAGCTTTTCGACGAGGCAGCAGGGATCGTCAAGTTCAAAAGACGAAAGAACACGACCCTGAAGAAACTGGAAGAAGAGCAGCAGAACCTTGTCCGTGTCACAGATATCTTAAGCGAGCTTACCAAACAGCTGGAGCCTCTGGAACGCCAGTCCGAGACAGCTAAGGTTTATCTGGCAAAAAGAGAAAGCTTAAAAGAACTGGATGTGAACATGTTCCTTCTGGAATATGAACATACAGGGAAACTTATTAAGGAACTGGAAGAAAAAACCAGGATCGCAGAAGCTCAGTTAAAAGAAGCCCAGGATGCCCACAGCCGCACAAAAGATGAATACGAACGCCTGGAAAAATCCCTGGAAGAACTCAATGAGCGTATGGATGCTCTCCGGGAAGCCAGCCGTGACCGTGCCATCCGCAAGCAGCAGCTGGAAGGCGAGATCAACGTTCTCCATGAGCAGATCCTTGCCGGAGAACAGAATGACAGCCATTACCGCAGCCGCCTTTCTGCCATTCAGGAAGACACGGAGAAAAAAACAGCGGACAAAGAAGCTCTGGAGGAACAGAGAGCAGAGCTGCAGAGCAGCCTGAAAGAAACCAGCCGCAAGCTGAAGGAAGAGCAGGACAGACTGGATAATATCCAGAGTAATATTGAAGAATGCACTCAGGCGGTTGAGGATGGAAAGAATGAGATCATCGAGATCCTGAATTCCCGTGCTAATACCAAAGGTAAGGCACAGCGTTTTGACGCCATGATGGAACAGCTGGATATCCGCAAGGCCGGGATCAGCCAGAGGATCCTTTCCCTGAAAACCCAGGAAGAGGAACAGCAGTCAGCTATCAACGAAGCGAAAGCAGAATACGATGCCATCACAGAAGCCATTGCAGCAACCAATCAGGAAGGCAGCCGTCTCACAAAGGAGATCCGCGCGATCCAGGAGAGCATGAAACAGCAGAATGCCCAGCTGGAAGCAGGACAGACTGCCTATCACAGAGAGGCATCCAGACTGGAATCCCTGCGAAACATCACAGAACGATACGATGGCTACGGAAACAGTATCCGCCGCGTCATGGAACAGAAAGACCATGTACCAGGGATCCGTGGTGTTGTGGCAGATATCATCCACGTAGAGAAGAATTACGAGATCGCCATTGAGACAGCACTTGGTGGCAGCATTCAGAACATTGTCACAGATAATGAGCAGACTGCCAAACAGATGATCGAATTCCTGAAGAAAAACCGCTATGGCCGTGCAACATTTCTTCCGCTGAACAGTATTTCTGCAAGAGGCGATTTCAACCAGAGAGGTGCCTTAAACGAGCCGGGAGCTATCGGCCTAGCAAGCGGTCTGGTAACAGCAGATCAGGAATACGCAGGACTTATTGGATATCTTCTTGGCAGAGTGCTTGTGGTGGATAATATTGACCACGCTATTGCCATTGCCAGAAAATACCGCCACAGTATCCGTATGGTAACTCTGGAAGGTGAATCTTTAAGCCCGGGCGGTTCCATGACAGGTGGTGCGTTTAAGAATAACAGCAACCTCCTTGGCCGCCGCCGTGAGATTGAAGAACTGGAAAAAAAGGTAAAAGAGCTGGCAGCACAGTATAATGCCATTCGCCAGTCCCTCGATGAAAACCGCACAAAGCGAAATGAGATGCGCGACACCGTTGCATCCTTGCAGCAGAAACTCCAGGAACAGTCCATTCAGCAGAATACAGCGAGAATGAACATTGAACAGCTGGAGAAAAAAGCGGAGGAGATCCGCGGCGGATACACCAGGATCGAGAGAGAACAGGAAGAGATCCGCATCCAGACAAAAGATATGCAGGCAGATAACGCCCGCATCACCCAGGAACTGGAAGCCTCCAAAAAAGATGAGGAAGAGCTGGAAACTTTTATCGAGACCCGTCAGAAAGAGCTGGAAGACTGGAAGAAAGACGAAGCTGAAACCTCGGAAAAACTGGAAAAGATCCGTCTGGACGCATCTGCATCCCAGCAGAAAGAAAGTTTTATCAAAGAGAACATAAGGCGACTGAAAGAAGAAATCGAAGTTCTTTCCCAGGAAAGAGAAGGGATCCTGGACTCCCTGGAAAAAGGCAGCCAGGAAACGGCAGAAAAGAGAAAGACCATCGAAAATGTCCGTGCTGAGATCGAAGGCTTTGCTGCAAAAGAAGAAACTGAGAACAAACAGCTCTCAAAAATGCAGCAGGAAAAAGAAGAAAGCACAAAAAGCCACAAAGAATTCTTCGAAAAAAGAGATGAGCTTTCCAACCAGATCAGTCTTCTGGACAAAGAATGCTTCCGTCTGAAGACTCAGGCAGAGAAAATCGAAGAGAACCGGGAGTCCCGTATCGCTTACATGTGGGAAGAATACGAGATCACACCGAACAACGCTCTTACATACCGGAAAGAAGAGATGAACGACCGCCATGTGATGAAGCAGCAGATCCATAAATTAAAAGATGAGATCCGCGCCCTTGGTTCAGTTAATGTCAATGCCATTGAAGATTACAAGGAACTTCTGGAACGGCACACTTTCTTAAGCGGTCAGTACAACGATCTTCTGGAAGCAGAGAAAACTCTGGAACAGATCATCCAGGAACTTGACGAGGGAATGAGAAAACAGTTCAGTGAGAAATTCGGCGAGATCCAGAAGGAGTTTGACAAAGCCTTCAAGGAGCTTTTCGGTGGAGGCCGGGGAACACTGGAGCTTGCAGAAGATGAAGATATCCTGGAAGCAGGCATTAAGATCATTTCCCAGCCGCCAGGCAAGAAGCTCCAGAATATGATGCAGCTTTCCGGCGGTGAAAAAGCACTCACAGCTATCGCGCTTCTTTTTGCCATCCAGAATCTGAAACCTTCACCGTTCTGCCTTCTGGATGAGATCGAGGCAGCCCTGGATGACTCCAATGTAGGCCGTTTTGCAGGATATTTACAGAAGTTGACGAAAAACACACAATTTATTATAATAACACATAGACGTGGTACCATGAACGCAGCAGACAGGCTTTATGGAATTACCATGCAGGAAAAAGGGGTATCAACGCTGGTATCTGTAGACCTAGTAGAGAACCAGCTAACCCAGTAGCAGAGGGGATGAATCAGTATGGCAGAAGAAAAAAAAGGATTTTTTAAACGTCTGGTAAGCGGACTTACCAAAACGCGAGACAATATCGTTGCCGGTTTTGACTCCATTTTCAGCGGATATTCCAGCATTGATGATGATTTTTATGAAGAGCTGGAAGAGATCCTGATCATGGGAGATATCGGTATCAATGCTACCACCTCCATTCTGGAGCATCTGAAAGAACAGGTGGCAGAGCAGCATATCAAGGAGCCTTCTCAGTGCAAGCAGCTTCTGATCGACGGGATCAAGAATCAGATGCGCGTGGACAGCACAGAGTATGAGTTTGAGAACCGCAAATCCGTAATTCTGGTGATCGGTGTCAACGGTGTAGGTAAGACTACATCCGTAGGCAAACTGGCCGGTAAGCTGAAAGACCAGGGCAAGAAAGTGATCCTCGGAGCAGCAGATACCTTCCGTGCAGCAGCAGGCGAGCAGCTGACACAGTGGGCTAACCGTGCAGGCGTTGAGATCATTGGTGGACAGGACGGAGCAGATCCGGCATCTGTTGTTTACGATGCAGTGGCAGCAGCCAAGGCCAGAAATGCAGATGTGCTGATCTGTGATACAGCGGGGCGACTTCATAATAAGAAGAATCTTATGGAAGAGCTTCGCAAAATTTACCGTATTCTGGAGCGCGAATACCCGGAAGCATATCTGGAAACACTGGTAGTTCTTGACGGAACCACAGGCCAGAACGCACTTTCCCAGGCAAGACAGTTTGCAGAGGTAGCCAACGTAACCGGAATCATTCTTACCAAACTTGATGGTACAGCGAAAGGCGGAATCGCAGTAGCAATCCAGTCCGAGCTTGACATACCAGTAAAATACATCGGAGTAGGCGAGAGTATCGATGACCTGCAGAAATTCGACGCAGACGCATTTGTAAACGCCCTCTTTGACGTAGAAGAAAGGAGTTAAATACAAATGCTTACATTAGAAAGCTTTGAAGAAGCGGCAGCAAAAGTAAAAGAAGTGACACAGGAAACAAAGCTGATATACAGCAGTTATTTTTCTGACATGACAGGAAACAAGGTTTACCTGAAACCGGAGAACATGCAGAGAACAGGTGCCTATAAGGTACGTGGTGCATACTATAAGATCAGCACACTTTCCGATGAAGAGAGAAACAAAGGCCTGATCACAGCATCTGCAGGAAACCATGCACAGGGCGTTGCCTATGCAGCACATAAATACGGGGTAAAAGCAGTCATCGTTATGCCGACCACCACACCTCTGATCAAAGTAGAGCGCACCAAGAGCTACGGCGCAGAAGTCATCCTTCATGGAGATGTATACGACGAAGCCTGTGCACACGCACTGCAGCTTGCAGAGGAGAAAGGCTACACATTCATCCATCCGTTCGATGACCCGGCAGTAGCAACCGGACAGGGAACCATCGCCATGGAGATCGTACAGGAGCTTCCTCTTGTAGATTACATCCTTGTCCCGATTGGCGGCGGCGGACTTGCAACAGGAGTATCCACCCTTGCAAAACTCCTCAACCCGCACATCAAAGTCATCGGTGTTGAGCCGGCAGGCGCAGCATGTATGAAAGCATCCCTGGAGAAAGGTGAGGTCGTAACACTTCCTCACGTAAACACCATTGCAGATGGTACTGCAGTACAGACTCCTGGAAAAAATATCTTCCCATACATCCAGGAGAATCTGGACGAGATCATCACTATCGACGATGACGAGCTCATCGTAGCTTTCCTCGACATGGTAGAGAACCACAAGATGATCGTAGAAAACTCCGGTCTCCTTACAGTAGCAGCACTCCGCCACCTGGACGTAAAGAAAAAGAAGATCGTTTCCATCTTAAGCGGTGGAAACATGGATGTAATCACCATGTCCTCAGTAGTACAGCACGGCCTCATCCAGCGTGACCGAATCTTCACCGTCTCAGTCCTCATCCCGGACAAGCCAGGCGAACTCGTTCGCGTAGCCAGCGTCATCGCGGAGAACCAGGGCAACGTCATCAAACTGGACCACAACCAGTTTGTAAGCACAAACAGAAATGCAGCCGTAGAACTTCGGATCACTATGGAAGCATTCGGAACAGATCACAAAAACCAGATTGTAGCAGCACTTGAGAAAGCAGGATGCAAGCCTAGAGTTGTCAGAGCGATACTGTAGGAAAAACAGAAAATTGGATATAGAATAAGCAGTTTATAATAACTTTACGTGAAAATGGTTTCATGGTATCATGATTTTAGTGATATCGTGAAACCATTTTTTTATTTTGGAGGTGCTGTAATGCCAGAAAAAAAGAAACTTCCAGTTGGGATAGATAATTTTGAAAAAATAATAAAAAATGATTTTTATTATGTCGATAAAACAGAAATGATCCGCAGTCTTATTCAAAACTGGAGCGAAGTAAATCTTTTCACCCGTCCGCGACGCTTCGGCAAATCTCTGAATATGAATATGCTGCAGGCATTTTTTGAAATCGGAACAGATCCAACAATATTTGATGACCTGAAAATCTCCGAAGAC
>CAVBVT010000072.1:0-14694 GCA_963598855.1 Eggerthellaceae bacterium | reverse complement strand
TCTTCTGATTGCACTTGGCGTTGGCATCGTAGCAGGCCTTCTTGTAACCGGAAATATGAGAAGAAAGCTGAAAACTGTACGGAAGCAGGATCAGGCGGCTTCCTACGTGCGAAAAGGCAGCATGAACGTAACAAAGAGCAACGATTTTTATCTCTACAGGACAGTGTCAAGAACAGCCAGGCCGAAAGAAGAGGAACACAGCGGCGGCTCCACCACGCATACCTCTTCATCAGGAGATACATTCGGCGGCTCCAGCGGAAAGTTCTGATAAGTTTTGAAAGGCATAGATCGAAGACAAACAGAAAAAAACAGCTAGGGCTGCCATACCGAAAAACAGGTATGGCGGCTCTTTTTGCAGGTTTGACAAAACTTTATCTATTTAATAGGTTGAAATCCGTCGAAAAGTGCGTTATGATAATAACAATTATCCACACCAGTGCGTTAAAATTATACAGCACAGGGGAAATCGGAGGAGTGAATAAAAAATGGAGTACAAAATTGCCCTGATTCCAGGAGATGGAATCGGCCCGGAAATTGTAGCCGAGGCCAAAAAAGTTTTAGACAAAGTATGCGAGAAATACAGTCATAAATTTTCATACACAGAGGTTCTTTTAGGAGGTGCATCCATTGATGCTCACGGAGTACCTCTTACAGATGAAGCCATTGCACAGGCGAAAGCTTCTGATGCAGTGCTGATGGGTTCCATCGGCGGAGATGCCAAGACATCCCCATGGTATAAACTGGAGCCGTCCAAACGTCCGGAGGCAGGACTTCTTGCTATCCGTAAAGCACTGAACCTTTTTGCAAACCTTCGTCCTGCATATCTTTACAATGAGCTTCGCGATGCCTGCCCGCTCCGCGATGAGATCATCGGAGATGGTTTTGACATGATCATCGTAAGAGAGCTGACAGGAGGACTTTACTTCGGAGCCAGAAAGACTACCGAGGAGAACGGCGTCCGCACAGCAGTAGATACTCTTTCCTATAATGAGAATGAGATCCGCCGCATTGCTATCAAGGCATTTGAGATCGCACGTAAGAGAAGGAATAAGGTAACAAGCGTAGATAAGGCAAATGTGCTGGATTCTTCCAGACTCTGGAGAAGTGTTGTGGAAGATGTTGCGAAAGATTATCCTGATGTAACACTGGAGCATATGCTTGTAGATAACTGCGCAATGCAGCTGGTACGTGACCCGAAACAGTTTGATGTTATCCTTACAGAGAATATGTTCGGAGATATCCTTTCTGATGAGGCAAGTATGGTAACAGGTTCCATCGGAATGCTTTCTTCTGCAAGCTTAAATGAGACAAAACTTGGTCTTTATGAGCCAAGCCACGGTTCTGCACCGGATATTGCAGGCCAGAACAAAGCCAACCCGATCGCAACCATCCTTTCCGCTGCCATGATGCTGAGATATTCCCTGGATCTTGACAAAGAAGCAGATACAGTAGAAGCAGCAGTACAGAAAGTTCTGACAGACGGATACAGAACATGTGACATCATGTCTGACGGATGCAAGCTTGTCGGAACAAAAGAGATGGGCGACCTGATCGCAGACGCTATCGCGTAAGTAAACTTATAGATCGCAAAGCAGAATGCGAATTCAGTTTTACTGAAAAAAACGGCATCCGGCGAAAGACGATAATCGGCAATAATCTTCGCCGGATGTACTAGATAAAAGATACAGAAACGTATCGTCGTAAAGAATAAAAAGGAGAACCTTAAAAAATGAGAAGTGATACCGTAAGAAAAGGCACACAGCAGGCACCTCACCGTTCCCTGTTCAATGCCCTTGGAATGACAAAAGAAGAAATGGACAAACCACTGGTAGGAATCGTAAGCTCCTATAACGAGATCGTACCAGGACATATGAACCTTGACAAGATTGTAAACGCTGTAAAGCTTGGCGTTGCAATGGCTGGCGGTACACCGGTGGTATTCCCGGCAATCGCAGTATGTGACGGAATCGCAATGGGACACGTTGGAATGAAATATTCCCTGGTAACACGTGACCTGATAGCAGATTCCACAGAGGCTATGGCACTGGCTCATCAGTTTGATGCTCTTGTTATGGTACCGAACTGTGATAAAAATGTACCTGGACTTCTGATGGCAGCAGCAAGAATCAACGTTCCGACTGTATTCGTAAGTGGCGGCCCGATGCTTGCAGGCCATGTAAAAGGACACAAGACAAGCCTTTCCAGCATGTTTGAGGCAGTAGGATCCTATGCAGCAGGAACCATCACAGCGGATGATCTGGCAGAATTCGAGAACAAAACATGTCCGACATGCGGATCATGTTCCGGTATGTACACTGCAAACAGCATGAACTGCCTGACAGAGGTTCTCGGTATGGGGCTGAAAGGAAACGGTACCATCCCGGCTGTATATTCCGAGCGTATCCGTCTTGCAAAACATGCAGGAATGCAGGTAATGGAAATGTACAGAAGGAACATCCGCCCAAGAGATATCATGACAAAAGAGGCAGTTTTAAATGCCCTCACAGTAGATATGGCACTTGGATGCTCCACAAACAGTATGCTTCATCTTCCGGCTATCGCACATGAAATCGGAATGGATTTTGATATCAGCTTCGCAAATGAGATCAGTGAGAAGACACCGAACCTTTGCCACCTTGCACCTGCAGGCCCGACTTATATGGAAGACCTTAATGAGGCCGGCGGTGTATATGCAGTTATGAACGAGCTGAACAAGCTTGGACTTCTCCATACAGAGTGTATGACAGTAACAGGAAAAACAGTTGGAGAGAATATCAAAAACTGCGTAAACCTGAATCCGGAAGTTATCCGCCCGATCGACAATCCGTATACAAAGACAGGCGGACTTGCCGTACTGAAAGGAAATCTTGCACCGGACGGCGGCGTTGTAAAACGTTCTGCAGTTGTACCGGAGATGCTGGTACATGAAGGACCTGCACGAGTATTCGATAGCGAGGATGACGCAATTGTGGCTATCAAGAGCGGCAAGATCGTAGAGGGTGATGTAGTTGTTATCCGCTATGAGGGACCAAAAGGCGGCCCTGGAATGAGAGAGATGCTGAATCCGACATCCGCTATCGTAGGAATGGGACTTGGCTCTTCCGTAGCCCTGATCACAGACGGACGTTTCAGTGGTGCATCCAGAGGAGCAGCTATCGGACACGTATCACCGGAGGCAGCAGTAGGCGGCCCGATCGCACTGGTTGAGGAAGGCGATATCATCAGCATCAATATTCCGGAGCTGAAACTGGAGATCAAAGTTTCTGACGAAGAGATGCAGGCAAGAAGAGAGAAATGGCAGCCAAGAGAGCCGAAGGTAACAACCGGTTATCTGGCAAGATATGCTTCCATGGTAACATCCGGAAACCGCGGCGCGATCCTGGAAGTACCGAAAGCAAAATAAGGAGGAACGAAAGACATGCAGCTTACAGGTGCAGAGATCATCGTAGAATGTCTGAAGGAACAGGGCGTTGACACGGTATTTGGATACCCGGGCGGCGCGATCCTGAATGTTTACGATGCCTTATATGAATATAAAGATGAGATCACACATGTACTGACCTCCCACGAGCAGGGTGCATCCCATGCTGCTGACGGTTATGCAAGAGCAACTGGAAAAGTAGGCGTCTGCCTGGCAACATCCGGTCCTGGAGCCACCAACCTGGTAACAGGAATCGCGACTGCATACATGGATTCCGTACCTATGGTAGCCATTACTGCAAACGTAGGAAGACCGCTCCTGGGAAGAGATTCTTTCCAGGAGGTTGATATCACAGGTATTGTAATGCCTGTGACAAAATACAGCTTCATTGTGAAGAACATCGAAGATCTTGCAGATACATTAAGAAGGGCATTTTATATTGCAAAAAGCGGAAGACCTGGCCCTGTTCTTGTGGATGTCCCGAAGGATATCACAGGAATGAAATATGAATACGAGCCAGGCTGTCCGGCAACCGTCAACCGTGAGGTCAAAAATATCCGCAAGGAGGATATGGACCAGGCACTGGAAATGATCAGAGAAGCAAAAAAACCGTTTATTTTCGTAGGCGGCGGCTGCGTGATCTCCGGTGCAGATAAAGAAGTACGTGAACTTGCACACAGGATTCAGGCTCCGGTCTGCGATACTCTGATGGGCAAGGGAACTTTCCCGGGAGAAGATCCTCTTTACACTGGTATGGTAGGAATGCACGGAACAAAAGCTTCCGACTTTGGCGTGACAGAATGCGACCTTCTGATCGTTCTTGGAGCACGGTTCAGCGACCGTGTAACAGGAAATACGAAGACTTTTGCCCATAATGCAAAGATCCTTCAGATCGATGTGGATGCAGCTGAGATCAATAAAAATATCACAGTGGATGCAAGCGTGATCGGAGATGTGAAAGAAGTCCTGAAACGTCTTCTCGAGAATGTTCCGGAGAAAGAACATCAGGAATGGGTTGCACATATCCAGGACCTGAAAGCAAAATATCCGCTGAATTATGATCACACACAGCTTACAGGTCCATATATTATAGAGAAACTTTACGAGCTGACAAACGGTGATGCCATCATCTCCACAGATGTTGGACAGCATCAGATGTGGGCGGCACAGTATTATAAATATAAAGAGCCGAGAACTCTTCTTACTTCCGGCGGCCTTGGAACTATGGGTTACGGTCTTGGCGCTGCAATTGGCGCGAAGATGGGCAGACCGGAAAAAACAGTTGTAAATATAGCAGGTGACGGATGCTTCCGTATGAATATGAATGAGCTGGCAACAGCTGCACGCTGTGGTAGACAGCTGATCCAGATTGTTATGAACAACCACGTACTTGGAATGGTGCGTCAGTGGCAGACTCTTTTTTATGGAAAGAGATATTCTTTCACAGTACTGGATGACTCTGTTGATTTTGTGAAATTATCAGAGGCACTGGGCGCCAAGGCTATTCGTGTGACAAAAATGGAAGATGTGGAACCTGCACTTAAGATGGCACTTGCAGCAGAGGGACCTGTCGTTCTGGATTGCTGGATCGATCAGGACTTGAGTGTGTTCCCGATGGTACCGGCTGGTGCTAATCTTGATGATGTATTTGATGAGGAGGATATGAAGAAACATGAGTAGAGTGTACAATTTTTCTGCCGGACCGGCAGTACTTCCAGAGGAAGTACTCAAAGAAGTAGCTGATGAAATGATGGACTATAACGGAACTGGAATGTCCGTTATGGAAATGAGTCACAGAAGTGCAGCTTTCCAGGAGATCATTGATACAGCAGAGAAAGATCTCCGCGAACTTATGAACATCCCGGATAACTACAAGGTACTTTTCCTTCAGGGAGGAGCATCCCAGCAGTTTGCCATGATCCCGATGAACCTTATGAAAAACAAGGTTGCTGACTACATTGTAACAGGTCAGTGGGCAAAGAAAGCTTACCAGGAGGCTCAGAAATACGGAAAAGCAAACAAGATCGCATCTTCTGAAGACAAAACTTTCAGCTATATCCCGGACTGCAGTGATCTGCCGATCAGCCCGGATGCAGACTATGTATACATCTGTGAGAACAACACCATTTACGGCACTAAATTCAAAAAACTTCCAAACACAAAAGGCAAGACCCTGGTAGCAGACGTATCCTCCTGCTTCCTGTCTGAGCCGGTTGATGTAAGCAAATATGGTATTATCTACGGCGGTGTTCAGAAGAACATCGGACCAGCAGGTATGGTTATCGTTATCATCCGTGAAGATCTGATCACAGAGGATGTTCTTCCGGGAACACCAACCATGCTTACATATAAAACACATGCAGACGCAGGCTCTCTTTACAACACACCGAATGCTTACTGCATCTATGTATGCGGAAAAGTATTCAAATGGCTGAAGAAGATGGGCGGTCTGGAAGTGATGAAACAGCGCAATGAGGAGAAAGCTAAGATCCTCTATGATTACCTGGATTCCAGCAAATTGTTCAAAGGAACTGTAGTTCCAGAAGACAGATCCCTTATGAACGTTCCGTTTGTAACAGGTGACAAGGAAATGGATGCGAAGTTTGTCAAAGAGGCAACAGAAGCAGGATTTGTAAACCTGAAAGGACACCGTACAGTTGGCGGAATGCGTGCCAGCATCTACAACGCTATGCCGAAGGCTGGCGTAGAGGCTCTGGTTGCATTCATGAAGAAATTCGAGGAGGAGAATGCATAATGTTCCAGTATCATTGCCTGAATCCGATCGCTGAGAAAGGTCTTAAACTTTTCGGTGATAATTACAAAAAAACAGAGAGTACAGACCAGTGTGATGCCATCCTTGTAAGAAGTGCAAAAATGCACGACATGGAGCTTCCGAAGAGTGTTTGCGCAGTTGCACGTGCAGGTGCAGGTGTCAACAATATCCCGGTTAAAGAGTATGCTGAGAAAGGTGTTGTTGTATTTAACACACCTGGAGCGAATGCAAACGGCGTAAAAGAGCTTGTGCTTGCAGGTATGCTTCTTGCATCCAGAGATATCGTTGGCGGTATCGAGTGGGTTGCACAGGAGAAAGATAAAGAGCACATCGGCAAACTTGCCGAGAAGCAGAAAAAACAGTTCGCAGGATGCGAGATCAGCGGCAAAAAGCTTGGTATCATCGGTCTTGGTGCCATCGGTGCTATGGTTGCTAATGCAGCATGCGGCCTTGGAATGGAAGTTTATGGTTATGACCCGTATCTTTCCATTGATGCAGCTTGGAACCTTTCCAGAACTATTAAACACAGCAAGAGCCTGGATGAGATCTACAGCCAGTGCGATTACATCACCATTCATGTTCCGCTTCTTGACAGCACGAAGAAGATGATCAATAAAGAAGCTTTTGAGAAGATGAAAGATGGCGTTGTTCTTTTAAACTTTGCAAGAGATCTTCTTGTTGATGAAGATGCACTGATCGAGGCTGTTGAGAGTGGTAAGGTTAAGAAATATGTGACTGACTTTGCCAATGAGACAGTTGCAGGACGTGAGGGTATTCTGGTAACTCCGCATCTTGGTGCTTCCACAGAGGAGTCTGAGGAAAACTGTGCTGAGATGGCTGTAAAAGAGATACGTGATTATCTTGAGAATGGTAATATTAAGAATTCGGTGAATTATCCGAATTGCGATATGGGTATCTGTGTGGCTGTGGGTAGAATTTCTCTTGCACATAGTAATACACCGAATATGATCAGTCAGGTTACTAAGATCCTTGGATCTGAGGGGCTTAATATTGCGGATATGACCAATAAGAGTAAAGGGGAGTTTGCTTATACTCTTATTGATCTTGAGAGTGCAGCTTCGGCGAAGGCGTTGGATGAACTCAAGGAGATTGAGGGAATGTACAGGGTGCGTGTTGTTAAATAGAGTAACAAGATCTTAGAAAAACTCTTTGAAAAAATGCTGTGTTTCGTTCTTGGTGAACGGGGCGCAGTATTTTTTTGAGTAGTGCTTCGGTTGAAGAATGTGTGAGATTGCAGGATGTGAGGGGAGTTTTTGTTCTGCTTACTGAGATGAATAGCTGGGATGAAATTGTGAGTTTGGGGTTGACATTGGGACTTTTTTCGCCTAAAATGTATCGAAGATACGGCGATGATGAGAATAGTACACAGGGAATTATCTCAGAGAGGGGCCTGTTTGGTGGAAGGGTCCTGTGCGTGAACTGTGGAACCGGCCTCGGAGCTCTGCGTGATTGAAGCGTGGCGTGTTTTTCCGGCGTTAACGGGTGTTGAGAGAGCAGCTTTTCTGGCTGTTAACTGGGGTGGTACCGCCGAAGTCATTCGGTCCCTTGTGCAGGGATTCGGAGGGCTTATTTTTTTGTCCGTAAAACGGGACTGTAATATTGGTGTACGTTTTATGGGACGGGAGAGTGGGCCGGAGGGATTCCGGATTGCCGTGGCTGCCTGGCACATGGCAATATGTTTTAGATCACAAGAAAAAGGAGATTTATCATGGCAAAAGAAAAGAAATTAGTACAGGCCATTACGTCTATGGATGAGGATTTTGCTCAGTGGTATACAGACGTTGTTAAGAAGGCTGAACTTTGCGGCTATACAAGCGTTAAGGGCTGTATGGCGATCAAACCTGCAGGTTATGCGATCTGGGAGAATATCCAGCATGAGCTTGATCGCAGATTTAAAGAGACTGGCGTAGAGAATGTTTACATGCCGATCTTTATCCCGGAGTCTCTTCTTGATAAAGAGAAAGATCATGTAGAAGGTTTTGCTCCGGAGGTTGCATGGGTGACTCATGGCGGTCTTGATCCGCTTCAGGAGAGACTTTGCGTGCGTCCGACTTCCGAGACTCTGTTCTGCGATTTCTATCAGAAAGAGATCCAGTCCCACAGAGATCTTCCGAAGGTTTACAATCAGTGGTGTTCTGTTGTCCGCTGGGAGAAGACAACTCGTCCGTTCCTTCGTTCCAGAGAGTTCCTGTGGCAGGAAGGACATACAGCACATGCAACAGCTGAGGAAGCTGAGCAGCGTACCATCCAGATGCTGAACATCTATGCAGACTTCTGCGAGGAAGTTCTTGCAATTCCGGTTATCAAAGGCCAGAAAACAGATAAAGAGAAATTCGCAGGTGCTGAGGCTACTTACACCATCGAGTCCCTGATGCACGATGGAAAAGCGCTTCAGTCCGGTACAAGCCATAACTTTGGAGATGGTTTTGCCAAAGCATTCGGAATCCAGTACACAGACAAAGATAACACACTGAAATATGTTCACCAGACATCATGGGGAATGACAACACGTATGATCGGTGCCATCATCATGGTACACGGCGACAACAGCGGTCTTGTCCTTCCTCCGAGAATCGCTCCGGTACAGACTGTGATCATTCCGATCCAGCAGCGTAAAGAGGGCGTTATGGAGAAAGCTGACGAGCTTCTTGCAGCACTGAAAGCAGCAGGAATCCGTGCAAAAGTTGATGCTACAGACAAGAGCCCGGGATTCAAATTCGCTGAGCAGGAGATGCGTGGTATTCCGATTCGTGTTGAGTGCGGACCGAAGGATATCGAGAACGGTCAGGCAGTTCTCTGCAGAAGAGATACCCGTGAGAAATATACCGTATCCTTCGAGGAGCTTGCAGATAAGGTGAAAGAGCTTCTGGATACCATTCAGCATGATATGCTGGAGCGCGCACGTGCACACAGAGAGGCGCATACTTACGTAGCAAAGAACTACGAGGAATTCGGCGAGATCATCAACAGCAAGCCAGGCTTCATCAAAGCTATGTGGTGCGGCGACCGTGCATGCGAAGACAAGATCAAAGAAGATTTCCAGGCAACATCCAGATGTATGCCATTTGAGCAGGAGCAGTTAAGCGACGTTTGCGTATGCTGCGGAAAACCGGCCAAGAAAATGGTTTACTGGGGACGTGCATACTAAAATATGCTTAAAGCTGCGTAGGCAGAAGCAGTTTTGTAAAAATTATAATTGCCGGTTACCAGATGAACGGTAAGAGATCATACAGGAAACAGAGCAGCGGGGCGAAATAAGCTCCGCTGTTTTTATGAATTCATGATATAATATCGTTACTGAAACCATATCAGAATATCATCAGGCTGCTGAGAGCAGATAATACAGTGAAATGTGAATGCTTGATTCGGACAGCAGCAATCAGTAAGAGGAGTTATTATGAAAATAAACATACCACAAAAAGCAGCGCAGATTCTGCAGACGCTCAATAATGCCGGCTATGAGGCTTACGTTGTCGGCGGCTGCGTCCGGGATTCCATCCTGGACAGAGTGCCGGGGGACTGGGATATCACAACTTCCGCACTCCCGGAACAGGTAAAAGAACTTTTTTACAGAACTGTGGATACAGGGATCCAGCATGGAACTGTAACCGTAATGATGGATAAAGAAGGCTTCGAGGTAACGACCTACCGTGTGGACGGAGAATATCATGATGGCCGCCATCCGGATGCAGTGACATTCACCAGAAGCCTTGAGGAAGACCTGAAGAGAAGAGATTTTACCATCAACGCAATGGCTTACCATCCGGAACATGGACTGGTGGATCTGTTTGGCGGAATGGAAGATATCGATCAGAAGATCATCCGCTGCGTAGGAGATCCGGTGGAGCGCTTTACAGAAGATGCCCTTCGGATGCTCCGTGCAGTACGTTTTTCTGCACAGCTTGGATTTACTGTGGAAGAGAATACGAAAGCAGCTCTTTCGCGGATGGCAGAAAACCTGGAGCATGTCAGTGCAGAGCGTATCCAGACCGAGCTTGTGAAGCTTCTGGTATCGGATCATCCGGATTATCTCAGGACAGCCTGGGAGACGGGCCTTACCCAGGAATTTCTTCCGGAATTTGATGCCTGCATGGCGACAGAGCAGAATACTCCGCATCACTGCTATACAGTGGGCGGGCACATCTTAAAAAGCCTCACAGAGATCGAGAATGACAGGCTTCTTCGCATCACCATGCTTCTTCATGACATTGCGAAACCTGTTGTGAAAAAGACTGATGAGAACGGCAGAGACCATTTCAAGACTCACGGTCCGGCAGGCGAGAAGCTGGCAGGAAAGATCCTGCGCCGCCTGAAATTCGACAATGCAACAATCCGAAACACATGCCGCCTGATCCGGTATCATGATCTTCGCCCGACTCCGGCAGCTGAAGATGTGAGAAGATCTGTGAACCTTATTGGAGAAGATCTTTTTCCGCTGTATCTGAAAGTGCAGAGGGCAGACCTTTTATCACAGAGTACTTATAAGAGGGAAGAGAAACTGGCACGTCTGAATGGTGTGACAGAAACCTATCAGGGAATCTTGAAAAGAGGCGAGTGTACATCTCTGAAAACCCTGGCAGTTTCGGGTAAGGATCTGATAAACGCCGGACACCCGGCCGGACCGGAGCTTGGCGATCTTCTGGAAAAACTTCTTGACTGTGTATTAAGAGATCCTTCCCTTAATACAAAAGAAAAACTTCTTGAAACAGCAGAAAAAGATAGCATAAAAACCGAATAGAATAACGAATTTCCCCCCTGCATAAGATAGAACGTAAAATAAGGCAGGGGGGAACTTGTTTGTATGATTATGGTCTGAGCGTATTGGAGCAGTATGGGCTTACTGCTTCAACCTCCGGCAGGGTAAGAGGTGCGCTTCTGTGCAGGACAGAAAAAGGCCCTGTGATCCTGCGGGAATTTCACGGATCTGAAAAAAAGCTTGCCATGCAGCAGATGCTTCTTAAAAAACTCCAGGAGGAGGGCTGTCTTGTAGATACATTTCTGGAAAATCAGGAAGGCGCGCTGGTAAGCAGGGACAAAGATTCCATACCCTATACTGCTCAAGCCTGGTTTGACGGACGGGAATGCGACACCAAATCAGAAGCCGATATCCAGAAAAGTGTCTGTACACTGGCACAGATCCACAAAAAAATGCAGCTTCCGCTGGAGAAGGATTATGCAGGACGAGACTTGAAAGATGAATACATCCGCCATAACCAGGAACTTCGTAAGATACGCCGTTATATCCGAAAGAAAGGGGCGTCCAATCCTTTTGAAAAAGACTATCTCCAGAGTGTAGAAGGGTTTCTGGAAAAAGGTGAGGAGGCAGTTTCCATGCTTGAGACAACGGATTATAACAAGCTCCGGGAACAGTCTTTAAGTGAAGGCTGTGTCTGTCATGGGGAGTTCAACCAGCATAATGTGCTGATCTTAGGCAGGAATGTAGCTGCGACCAATTTCGGCCACTGGAGTTTTGATGTGCAGATGGCAGATCTTTATCGGTTTATGCGCAAGATCCTTGAGAAATACAGCTGGGATCCCCGCATGGCGGAAAAAATGCTCTCATCTTATAATGCAGTGCGTCCGATCTCAAAGTCAGAATGGCAGAACCTGAAAGTTCGTTTTCTCTATCCGGAAAAATACTGGAAGCTTGCCAACCATTATTACACTCGCAATAAGGTGGTAGTTTCCGGGAAAAATGTGGAAAAGCTGCGCATGATGATCCGCCAGAAAGAGCAATGGGAAAGTTTTCCGAAACAGTGCTTCGGGCAGGATTAATTCTGAATAAGGCAAAAACAAAACTTCCATTTTTCAGAAAACTGTAATATAATATTAAGTACAGTATATGAGAAACAGGGAGGTACTTTGAAACATGGATTATAAAGAAATCTATAATCAGTGGCTTGAAAACCCATACTTTGACGAGGCAACAAAAGATGAGCTGAAAGCAATTAAAGACGACGAGAACGAGATCAAAGAGCGTTTTTATATGGATCTTGAGTTTGGTACGGCAGGCCTGCGCGGTATCATTGGCGCGGGAACCAACCGTATGAACATTTACGTTGTAAGAAGAGCTACACAGGGTCTTGCCAACTACATCGCTAAAGTAGACAAAAAATCCCAGGGTGTTGCCATTGCATATGATTCCCGTCATATGTCACCGGAGTTTGCCCAGGAAGCAGCACTTTGCCTGGCAGCTAACGGAATCAAGGCTTACATCTTCGAGACGCTTCGTCCGACACCGGAGCTTTCTTTTGCAGTACGTCATCTGGGATGCGTTGCAGGTATCAACGTAACAGCCAGCCACAACCCGCCGGAATACAACGGATACAAGGTTTACTGGGAAGATGGCGCACAGATCACACCGCCTCATGACTCAGGAATCATGGGCGAGGTTAAAGCAATCTCCGACTGGAACACAGTAAAGACCATGGATAAAGAAGAAGCAGTGAAGGCAGGACTTTTCGAGGTGATCGGACAGGCTGTTGACGATGCTTACATGGCAGAGCTTAAGAAACAGATCATCCATATGGATGCTATTGAGGCAGAGGGTAAGAACCTCAAGATCGTTTACACACCGCTTCACGGAACTGGTAATATCCCGGCCAGAAGAATCCTCAAAGAACTTGGATTTGAGAACGTATACGTAGTACCGGAGCAGGAGCTTCCGAACGGAGATTTCCCGACAGTAAGCTATCCGAACCCGGAGGCAGCAGAGGCATTTGAACTTGGCCTGAAGCTTGCCAAAGAAGTTGATGCTGATATCGTACTTGCAACAGACCCGGATGCAGACCGTCTTGGCGTCCGCGTAAAAGATAAGAACGGCGAGTACCATGACCTTACCGGAAACATGTCCGGATGCCTTCTTGCAAACTATGAGCTGAGCCAGAGAAAGGCTGTAAACGGAAGCCTTCCTGAGGACGGAGCTCTTGTAAAGACAATCGTTACAACCAACCTGGCAGATGCCATTGCCAAGGGATACAACGTAAAACTGATCGAAGTACTTACCGGATTTAAATACATCGGACAGCAGATTCTTGGATTTGAGAACAGCGGCAAGGGTACATATCTTTTCGGATTTGAGGAGAGCTACGGCTGTCTGATCGGAACTTACGCAAGAGATAAAGATGCTATCGTTGCAACTATGGCACTTTGCGAGGCAGCAGCTTACTATAAGACACAGGGCAAGACTCTCTGGGATGCAATGATCGACATGTACGAGGAGTTCGGATACTACAAGGATGCGATCCAGGCAGTTACCATGAAGGGTATCGAGGGACTTCAGAAGATCCAGGAGATCATGACAACTCTTCGCCAGAACCCGCCGGCAGAGTTTGCAGGACACAAGGTAACAGCTGTCCGTGACTACAAGCTTGACGAGATCACAGATCTTGCAACAGGCGAGAAGAAACCTACAGGTCTTCCGAATTCCAATGTTCTCTACTATGAGCTTACAGACGATGCATGGGTTTGTGTAAGACCGTCCGGAACAGAGCCGAAGGTTAAATTCTACTATGGCGTTAAGGGAACATCCCTTGCAGATGCAGACGAGAAATCTGATGCAATGGGTAAGGCTGTTCTTGCAATGGTTGATTCCATGAAATAATGGCGGAACAGGACAGATACACGTTTGAAGAACTTGTTGACATCATAAAGCGGATCCGCAGAGATTGTCCGTGGGACAGCATACAGACCCATGAGAGCCTGAAAGAATGCCTGGTCAATGAGACCGGGGAAGTTCTGGAAGGGATCGATCACTTCCGGGACACCGGGGACAGTGATAATTTCTGCGAGGAGCTTGGAGATCTTCTGATGCTGGTTATCCTTCAGAGTGAGATCGCCCGTGAAGAGAGAGCGTTCACCTTAGATGATGTGATCAGCGGCGTTGCGGACAAGATGAAATTCCGCCATCCGAAGATATTTTCCCCGGAAGATAAAGAAGCCTGCAGCCTTTCCTGGGAAGAGCTGAAAAAGCGGGAAAAAATTTTGAGAAAACGCCTGTAATACGCGAAAAACCTTGACATTATAAGCCAAAAGGGTTATATATATAAAGCAAAGCCAAAAAATAAGAGAACATCAATTATTAGGAGGAAACACCATGAATAAAACAGAATTAGTAGCAGCAATGGCGAAAGACACCAATCTTTCCAAGAAAGATGTAGAAGCTGTTCTGAAATCTTTTATCGATGTTGTAACTGATGAGCTGAAAAAAGGCGAGAAGATTCAGCTGGTTGGATTCGGAACTTTCGAAGTCAGCACAAGAGCTGCAAGAGAGGGAAGAAATCCTCAGACTGGTGAGACCATGACAATCGAGGCTTCCAAGTCTCCGAAATTCAAAGCTGGAAAAGCTTTAAAGGACGTTGTCAACGGTAAATAATCTGTTAGTTCAGAGTGATAACGGCAGGGGGAACCAGATTTTGGTTTCCCCTGTTTTTGTGTGCCGAGCATGGCACTAATCTCGCTGGTGCAAGTCCAGTCACGG
>CAVBVT010000071.1:613-14808 GCA_963598855.1 Eggerthellaceae bacterium | reverse complement strand
TGCCTTGCATATGAGAAAATCATCCTGCGTCAATATAGCAGATACTTAATTTTCACTGTACTAGTTGTCCAGAGGGGAAAAGAAAGTGTAAGATAAGGGTATCACATAATACACAAAAGGAGAATCTAACATTATGCCAACAACAGAAAAGCCGGGGCTGACCCGGGATGCCATTAAATATCTGGCGATTTTTACCATGCTTCTCAACCACATCGCCAATGTACTGTTACCGGAAAATACGATCCTCTGGGAAGTACTGGTGGATATCGGTTATTTTACAGCCATCACCATGTGCTATTTTCTTGTGGAAGGTTTCTACTATACCCATTCCAGAAGAAAATACGGCGAAAGACTTCTGATCTTTGCGGGAATTTCCCAGGTTCCTTATATGATGGCTTTTGATTTTTCACAGCTGAATATGATATTTACCCTGTTTATCTGCTTCATGATCCTGGTGATCCAGGACAAAATGATGGCAAGTAAGTGGAGGATCCCGCTTACGCTCATTCTGCTGGTACTGTCCATTTATTCGGACTGGGCGATTCTGGCACCTGTTTTTACCATCTGGTTCCATGCAGCATGGGGAAATCAAAAAAAAATGGTTCAGGCTTATGGAATCGGTGCAGTGCTTTTTGCCGCGTTTAACTATGCGTCTTATGCAGAAACCCTCCCAGCTGGCCTGGCACTGCTTCATGCGCTGTTTTCTGCAGCAGGAATTGTAGTATCAGGAATCATCATTCTTTGCTTCTATAATGGAAAAAAATCCGAAAAAGCACCGAAGTTTTCCAAGTGGTTTTTCTATATTTTCTATCCGGCGCATCTGTTGATACTGAGCTTGGTTAAAATGTGGATCATGTAAAAAATACCGCAAAAACATGTATCAGACAGGCTGCTGAAAATAAAAAACATATTAGTATAAAACATAGTAAGTCTGTAAGAAAATAAGAAAATAAAAGAAAAACTCTTGAAATCAAAAAAATTATCTGCTATGATAACTCCCATGACAAAGGCGTCTGGAAATTCTAATTCCAGGCGTTTTTTGCGTTGCAGAAATAAGTGAGGGAATCGAGGAGGAACGATTATGAATGCAGGAGATACTGGTTTTATGCTGATCTGTACGGCCTTTGTGTTCTTTATGACACCAGGGCTGGCATTTTTCTACGGAGGACTTGTCCGAAGAAAAAATGTTGTCAATACGATGATGGCCTGTGCAGCGGTCATGGGTCTGTCTGTTGTGATGTGGACATTGTTTGGTTATTCACTTGCTTTTGGCGGAAACCATGGAGGGATTATCGGCGACTTCCGCTGGATCGCCATGAACGGCGTTGGCTGGGAGCCGGGACCTTATGCAGATACCATTCCACATCTGGTATTTGCAGCATTTCAGATGATGTTTGCCATGATCACACCGGCACTGATCACAGGTGCAGTTGTTGGAAGAATGCGTTTTAAAGCACTGTTTCTTTTTGTTGCGATCTGGTCTGTGATCGTGTATTATCCTATGGCACATATGGTCTGGGGAGACGGCGGATTCCTGGCTGCGATTGGTTCTGTGGATTTTGCAGGAGGAAATGTGGTACATATCAGCTCTGGTGTCAGCGCACTTGTACTGGCCATTTATCTGAAACAGAGACGCGGCTACGCAAAAGCAACCTACCGTACTCATAACATTCCATTTGTTTTCCTGGGTGCAGCCATGCTGTGGTTTGGCTGGTTCGGCTTTAATGCAGGAAGCGCACTGAAAGCAGATGGTCTTGCAGCACATGCGTTTATGACAAGCAGTATTTCTTCTGCCTGTGCACTTCTGACCTGGATGCTCATTGAGATCATCCGCGAAGGAAAACCAACTCTGGTTGGTGCGTCCACAGGTCTTGTTATCGGACTGGTAGCGATCACTCCGGGAGCAGGATTCGTGCCGGTATGGGCATCCTTTATCATTGGAATCCTGGTAAGCCCGATCTGCTATTTTACAGTGATCCTTCTGAAACAGAAGCTAAAGATCGACGATGCGCTGGATGCTTTTGGCTGCCATGGTATTGGCGGTATCTGGGGAGGAATCGCAACCGGACTTTTTGGAAAATCTTCTATTAACTCTGTTGCGAAATGGGACGGTCTTGTGTTCGGAGATTACCGCCTGTTCCTGGCTCAGGTTTTAAGCATTGTGATCACCATTGCTGTTGCCATTGTGGGAACTCTGATCTGCATTGGAATCGTGCGGATCTTTACACCGCTTCGTGTAGATCCGAAGGAAGAACTGGTTGGTCTGGACGCTTCCCAGCATGGAGAAAATGCATATCCGTCTTTCAATGGATTTGACTGATAATAAGAGTGCGAGAAGTTTTATAATAAGAGTGGAGGAAGCTGTATGCTTATTAAAATAGAAGCAATCGTAAGAGAAGAAAAAATGGAAGATGTCAAAGCTGCCTTAAATGACATCCAGGTAAATGGTTTTACAGTAACGCAGATCATGGGCTGCGGAACTCAGCGCGGCTACACCGAATATGTCCGTGGTTCCAAGATCGATGTATTCCTGAAACCGAAGATCAAATTTGAAATCATAGTATCATCCGAAGACTGGGAGATTAAAGTCATCGATGCCATCCAGAAAGCAGCATTCACCGGCGATCCGGGCGATGGCAAGATCTTCAGCTACGAGATCCGAAACGCCGTTCGCATCCGAACCGGCGAGACTGGATACGATGCGCTGCAGTCGGAGTTCCTGTAAAATAAAAATGTATGAAAAAGATCCTTCCGGAAAAATGAGATATTCAGAGTTCCAGGAGGATCTTTTTGCGGATAATTAACAATAGTTTTACATTGATTTGATGCAAACATCTGCTGCTCCGTATAAGATAGAAAAGTACACAATAAATAAGTTATCAGATTGAACGACAGGTCGCGAAGCGACTGCGTTCATGAGCAAGTAGCGAAGCGGATTGCGAATGTCCGCTTTACATCGAAACATACGGGAAAACTATGGCAAAAAAGAAATCAAAGAAGATCAGAAAAGAGCAGGATCCAAAGCCTGATTCAGCGAAACCAGAAAACCAAAAATCTGCAGCAGAAAAAACAGCAGCCATTGACAGCTACATCAAAGATCCGGATTACCGTCTCCGATGTAAGGCAGCCATTGATATATTGATGGCGAAATTGAAAATGATCAACGCAGAGCTTTCCGGGCAGAAGAAGCGGACTGTGATCAGTCAGACCACCAGCAGGATCAAAAGTGCGGAAAGTATTTACGCAAAACTTCTGAAAAAAGGACTGGAACCGGATTTTGAGACTGCCAGAAAAAATCTGAAAGATCTCATCGGCATCCGTGTAGTCTGTCCATTTGAAGATGAGCTTTATCAGGTGGCAGAATTTCTGGAAATGCAGAAGGATATCGAAATCGTCCGGATTAAGGACTACATCAAAACCCCCAAGAAAAACGGCTACAAAAGCCTTCATCTGATCGTAAAAGTACCGATCTATTCTGCGGAAGGTGAACAGAAAGAACTGGTGGAAATACAACTTCGGACCATTGCAATGGATTACTGGTCTGTGTTAGAATATGAATTGTATTATAAAAAAAGAGACAATGCAGAAATTGAAACAGAATTAAAAAAATACGCAGAAGAAATTGCGAATCTGGACCACAGAATGCTGAGATTACGAAATAAAATTGAGAAAATCTGAGAAAACAGCGAAAGTGGAATGAGAATAGCACATTTATGACAGATCTGTAAATTTACTGTATCAGACAAGGAGGAATATATGGAAACATTAAGATCCAAAAAAGGATTCATCTGCGATATGGATGGTGTGATCTACCACGGCAACAAGCTCCTCGACGGGGTAAAAGAATTTGTAGAATGGCTTCAGAGAGAGGATAAGAGCTTTCTGTTCCTCACCAATGCAAGCAGCCGCTCACCAAGAGAACTTCATGAGAAACTTCTACGCATGGGACTGGATGTTGGAGAAGAACATTTTTATACAAGCGCACTTGCAACTGCGAAATTCCTCCAGAGCCAGGCACCAGGATGCAGTGCCTATGTAATCGGAGATCATGGACTTTATAATGCACTCTATGATGCAGGCATCACCATTGATGATGTTTCACCGGATTATGTAGTAGTAGGAGAAACCACCACATACGGCTATGAGCATATCTTACGTGCCATGAACCTGGTAAACAAAGGAGCCAAGCTCATTGCAACCAATACAGATATCACAGGCCCCATCGAGGGTGGAATCGCCCCGGCCTGCCGCGCATTTGTGGCACCCATCGAAGCTACCACAGGAAAACAGGCATATTATGTTGGTAAGCCAAATCCTCTGATGATGCGTACAGGACTTCGCATCCTCGGCGTACATTCCAATGAAGCAGTTATGATCGGAGACCGCATGGATACAGACGTGATCGCCGGCATTGAGACAGGCCTTGACACAGTTCTTGTACTCTCCGGCGTATCCACAAGAGAAACCGTAAACAAGTTCCCATATAGACCAAGACTGATCCTTAACGGTGTGGGAGATATCCCGGTACTGGAGAAATAAAAGCAAGAAAAATGGAGAATTCCTGAATAAAAAAGTTCAGGATATTCTCCGTTTTTTAACCGATAAACTGCGAAGTCGTTATTCGGTGTAGAGCTACGTAGCGAATGCGGATGCGGATGCTTTTATCCGCTTGACTGGAATCAGCTGCAAAGATGACACTTCTCACATGCAGACGGCGTAGCCGCACATCCGCCAAGGGCAGTCTCGCGAAGCTCTGCAGGAAGTTTCTTACCAACTGTGTACATGGTATCGATCATCTCATCCAGCGGGATAAACTGTGTGATGCCTGCCAGGGACATTTCTGCTGCGATGAGAGCATTGGAAACGCCGGCTGCGTTGCGGTTTTGGCATGGATATTCCACCAGGCCGCCTACAGGGTCGCACACAAGGCCAAGCATGTTCATAAGAACTGTGGAAGCTGCGTAAGTACACTGCAGCGGCGTACCGCCAAGAAGCTCTACGGCAGCAGAAGCAGCCATTGCGGAAGCGATTCCAACCTCAGCCTGGCATCCGCCAACAGCACCGGCAACAGTGGCATTACGCATAGCCAGATAGCCGATAGCACCTGCATTAAAAAGAGCCTGGCGGATTTTTTCATCAGAAAAGCCGTAAAACTCCTGAAGAGCAAGCATCAGTCCGGGAACAATACCCGCGCTGCCGGCAGTAGGAGATGCCACGATAAGACCCATGGAAGCGTTGGTCTCCAGAGTAGCCATGGCATAAGTGATGCTCTTTCCAAGGACATTGCCGCAGAGGCTTTTTCCCTGGAACTGGAATTCATAGAGCTTCCGGGATTCACCGCCGATCAGGCCGCCCATAGATTTCACCGGATCTTTGATCGGGGAAAAAGCGGCGTCCTTCATAATTTCCAGAACACGATCCATTCGCTGATCTACGATTTCAGCAGCAGTCTCGTCAAGAATGATCTCACGCTGGCGCATCACCTCTGAAATAGTGAGATTTTTTTCTGCGCAGAGAGCCAGAAGTTCTTTTGCATTTTTAAAATCCATGATGTTGACCTTCCTTTCTCTACATCTGAACGACCATCACATCATGGATGTTGGTGTTCTGGTGAATGCTCTCAACAATATCTTCCGGGAGATGGCCGTCGGACTCAACGATCGTATATGCCGTAGTTCCTTTGGACTCACGGAAGAGACGCATGAAAGCAATGTTGATGTTACGTTCACTTAAGCATCTGGTGATGTAGGCAACAACACCAGGGGTATCCTGATGGATCACGATGATCGCGCTGTACTCGCCTGTGAAATCCACTTTTACATGGTTGATCTCTACAATGCGGACTTTGCCGCCGCCAAGAGATTCGCCGCGTACAGTCATTTCCTGGCCCTGTTCATTGACCATATGGATGTCCACAGTATTAGGATGTATATCTGTTTCTGTTTCGTTTGGAGTAAAGGAAAAGTCGATTCCCTTATCTCTTGCAATATCAAAAGAATTCCGGATGCGCATATCATCAGTAGAAAAGCCCATGATCCCACCGAGGAGGGCACGGTCTGTACCGTGTCCTTTGTACGTTCTGGCGAAAGATCCGTAGAGGGTGAACTCCACTTTTTTCAGGGGCGGCGTGATCATCTTCTGGGCAAGGAAAGCGATCCGCGCCGCGCCTGCGGTATGAGAACTGGAAGGGCCGATCATGTTCGGACCCATAACGTCAAATACACTGATAAAAGACATTTTGCTTAAATCTCCTGTGGTGTTTTTGCAATAAATTTCTTATAGATAGTGTCAACGATCACACCGATAGCATTGTCACCGGATACATTGCAGGCTGTTCCAAAGGAATCCTGTGTAATATAAAGGGCAACCATGATGGCACAGATCGCACCGTCCGGATCACCGGCTTCTGCTCCGAATATCATGTAAAGGAACGGAAGAGCAGTCATGATGGAACCGCCAGGAGCACCCGGGGAAGCAACCATGGCAACGCCAAGAGTCATGATAAACGGAACAACCGTTCCAAGGCTGATCGGCAGCTGGTTCATAAGACAGACAGCAGTTGCGCAGGCTGTGATAGTGATCATGGAACCAGCCATGTGGATGTTTGCACAAAGCGGAACTACGAAGTTGCGGATCTGCTCGCATACACCGTCTTTTTTCGCGCACTCCAGGTTGACCGGAATGGTAGCTGCGGAAGACTGGGTACCAAGTGCTGTTGTGTATCCCGGAATCTGATTTTTGATCAGGGTGAGAGGGTTCTTTTTGCTTACAGTACCTGCGATCGTAAACTGAATGGCAATGCAGATCAGGTGCATGATGATAACAACAAGGAATACCTTCCAGAGGATGCTTAAGATCGCAAAAGTTTTTCCGGAGATCGTCATATCTGTGAAAGTTCCGCAGATGTAAAGCGGAAGCAGCGGAATGATGATCGTGTGAAGAACTTTGTCAATGATCTTGGAAAAATCGCTCATTCCGTTATAAAGGCTGTTTCCCATCTCTTTTCCACGCATGGAAGAGAGGCAGAGACCCATCACAAAGGCAAGGGCAACTGCGGAAAGTGTATCCATGACAGGAGTCAGGGTGATGGTGAAATATGGTGTCAGGGATGTGTCAGCAGTAGCAGCGATCTGATCCAGTGCACCTTCACTCATAAAGTGCGGGAACAGATTGGATGATACCAGGTAAGAAGCAGATCCTGCGATCAGGGTGGAACCATACGCCAGAGCCACTGTGATCAGGAGAAGCTTACCTGCACCCTGTGAAAGATCTGCAATACCCATGGTTACATAGGCAAGGATCATCAGCGGGATGACAAATTTCAAAAATGTGCTGAAAAATCCGGAAAGGGTTACAACAAAGCGACAGAAGCCTTCCGGAAGGAACTGGCCGAACAGGATACCTACGATAATGGCAATGATCAGTTTCGGCACAAGCCCGATCTTGATTTTTTTCTTTTCCATTTGGATTCTTTCCTCCTAAGTATGAAATTATGTGTCGCTGTCATACGGACAGCGAATTTTGGTAAAGTTGCACAAAAATACGATTGACGTCTTCGTGATTGTATTGTAACATTGATATAATAATAAGGCAAATTCATAGATTTCATTATCATGTTGAAAAATTTTCATAGAAAAAGGGGTGAAAAATCATGGAAATCCGTCAGTTGGAGACATTTGTACATGTAGCACAGCTTCAGAGCTTTTCCAGGGCAGCAGAAGTCCTCGGATACTCCCAGTCAGCCATCACGGTCCAGATCCGTCTCCTTGAAAATGAACTGGAAACCCGTCTCTTTGACAGAACCGGGAAACGTGTTGTGCTCACTTCTTCTGGAAAAGAGTTCCTGGAGCATACCAACCGGATCTTATACGACATAAACAGAGCGCGAAAATCATTGAATGACGATGCGGAATTGAAGAACCCGCTGCATATAGGAACCATCGAGTCCCTGTGTACAGCCAAGCTTCCTTCCGTCCTCAGCAAGTACCGCAGGCTCCATCCGAAAGTCAGCCTCCAGGTAACGATCGACACGCCGGAGCAGCTGATCAGGATGATGGAGCATAATGGACTGGATCTTATTTACATACTGGACACCCCGAGATGGGATCAGAACTGGATCAAAGTGATGGAGAAGGCAGAACCCGTAGTGTTCGTATCATCTGCAGATTCGGAATTTGTGGGAAAAACTCTGAAGCTTAATGATATCCTGGAGGAGCCTTTTTTCCTCACAGAGAGGAATGCTAATTACCGGCAGGCCCTGGATCAGCAGCTGGCACTCAGGCGGCAGGCTCTGGCTCCTGTGCTGGAAGTCAGCGACACCGCATTTATTATCAGCATGCTGGAAAAAAATCACGGACTTTCCTTCTTACCTTATCTGGCTGTGGAGAGGGATATCCGGAAAGGACGGATCGCCCTTTTACATGTGGAAGATGTGGAGATATCCATGTACCGGCAGATCTTTTATCATAAGAATAAATTTAAGACAAGAGAAATGGAAGAATTTATCAGACTTGCGGCAGAGTGATCTGCCGTTTTTTTATGCCATAGGTAATATTTATATAAGAGACTTCCCGGATTCAGCCGAAAACGCTTCCCTGGTACATGCAAGAACGCCCTCCTTCAGCTCATCATAGGTGTACGACCTCTGTCCGCGGAAGTAATAAACCACCTGCTCACAGATTCCGTCCACCAAAACTTCTACTTTCATGGGAAACCATTTTTCCGGAGTATGGGAGATATCCGGCACAGCCATGATCTTTGCGGCAATTTCCCGGCGCATTTTCCGGAGAAAATAAACAGGGGAGTCGGAGGCGAGGATCTGGCGGTAAAGATTTTCATTTTTACGGATCAGTTCCATGAGATCATTCAGAAACTGTAACATTTCCTCTCTGCTCTGAGGATTTTTGCCCAGGATGCTGCTCATCAGTGAATGCTCCAGTTCAGAAACAATATCAAAGATATCATTATAATGCAGATAAAAAGTAGAGCGGTTGATATTTGCACGGCGGACCAGCTCTGTGACGGTGATCTTGTTGAGATCCTGTTTTTCTTTTACCATTTCCGCAAAAACAGTACGGATGGCTTCTTTTGTCTTAAAAGAGGAGTTGTTGAGATTCTTTACTTTCATAATATCGACAGTTCCTTTCATTGTGTCTATATCTGTACAGAAATACTTTTTTTGTACTTGATTTCCCGTTTTTGTTTATTATATTCTTTCGGTACAAAAAAATCAACACTGTCTATATTTAGACTGCGTGATTAGAAATATAAGGAGGAAAGCAGAGTTGGATCATTATACCAAGTTTATACTGAAGCACCGGAAAATGATCATTGTCGTATTTGTGATGCTGGCTGTGATCTGTACCGGTTTATCTATGCTGGTAGGGGTTAATTATAATTTTGCGGATTATCTTCCGGAAGATGCTCCTTCCACAAAAGCCCTCGATATTATGGAAGAGGAATATTCGCAGCCGATTCCAAACATGAGGGTAGTTATCTACGATGTTTCCATTCCCGATGCACTGGAATACAAAGAAAAAATAGAAAAGGTAAGTGGCGTTAAGGAAGTAAACTGGCTGGATGATACCATTGATATCTATGAACCGCTGGAACTGGCAGATCAGGATACCGTAGAATCCTGGTATAAAAATTCCGATGCACTTTTTTCCGTTACAGTCAGTGATGATGAGGACGAAAAAGCAGCTGCAGTAGATGAGATCCGAAATATCATCGGAGAGGATAACGCGATGTCCGGAACAGCTGTCACAGATGTGCTCTCTCCGGTACATACCAGTAAAGAAATCCAGAAGATCATGATGATCGCACTGCCTATCGTGTTCATCATCCTTCTTCTGACAACCACCTCCTGGTTTGAACCGGTACTTTTTATGATTACCATTGGCGTGGCTATCATGCTGAACCGTGGAACCAACCTGATCTTTGGAGAAATTTCCTTTGTAACCAATGCAGCCGGAAGTGTGCTGCAGCTGGCAGTTTCCATGGACTATTCCATTTTCCTGCTGCACCGTTTTGCGGAGAATCGGAGTGATGGCGGAAATGTGCAGGAAGCGATGATGAAGGCCGTGAAACAGTCCATGGGTTCCGTGCTTTCCAGCGGACTTACCACTGTTACCGGATTTGCAGCACTGATCCTGATGCGATTTCGGATCGGTCCGGATATGGGATATGTTATGGCAAAAGCGATCGTATTCAGTCTGATCTGTGTACTTTGCTTCCTGCCTGCCCTGGCCATGTCAACTTACAAGATGATCGACAAAACAAGGCACCGTGCATTTTGGCCGGATTTTGGGAAACTCGCAAAAGGCATCCTGAAAGTAAGGATCCCTGCGCTGACACTTGCTGCACTGCTTCTGATCCCGTGTTATATTGCACAGGGGAAAAATGATTTCCTCTATGGTTCCAGCCGTGTATACAGCACAGGAGAAACCCAGATGGGACGTGACCTGCTGGCAGTCGAAGATGAATACGGCGTATCCAATCCCCTTGTTGTGATGGTTCCCAAAGGCGACATCAGCAAGGAACAGGAACTGAACGATGCCCTGAAAGCAGACCCGGATGTAACATCTGTTATTTCCTATGTAAATACAGTAGGAGCTTCCATCCCGCAGGATTTTGTACCGGAGGATTCCTTAAGCCAGCTGTATTCAGAGCATTACAGCCGTTTCGTGATATCACTTGACACGGAGGAAGTGGAAAAAGGATGGACCGAAAAAGTTGATAACTTATATTCTATCTGTGAGAAATATTATGGAGATGACGTACTGATCGCCGGAGACCTGGCAAGTACGGAAGACCTGAAAGATACCATTACCGTAGATAACACAAGCGTTAATATCCTTGCGATCCTGTTTGTGTTTGTGATCCTGGTAATTAACTTTAAATCCATCTCCATTCCGATAATTCTGACTCTTGTGATCGAATTATCCATATGGATCAACCTTTCCGTTCCATACATGCAGTCAACGACCCTGCATTATATCGGATATCTGATCATCAGTTCCGTGCAGCTGGGAGCAACCATTGACTATGCGATTCTTCTTACAGGAAGATACCTGGAAGAGCGAAAGACCAGAAACAGGAAAGAGGCAGCAGTGGAAAGTATCCGTGCCTGCATTCTGTCATTGTTTACTTCCGCGATCATCCTGACCATTGCAGGAAGTGTACTTGGTGCGATATCCACAAACCTGGTATTAAGCCAGCTTGGTACTCTCGTAGGACGAGGAGCTGTGCTCTCATTTATACTTGTATTATTTGTGCTGCCGGCACTTTTGATGATCTTTGACCGGCTGATCGAAAAGACAACTGCAAAAACGCATTTTTATAAGGAGGAATCCAGACATGAATCGAAATAGAAAAGCAATGGCAAAAACAGGAGCTGTGCTTCTGGGTGCAGCTGTAGCAGTAAATGCAATGGCAGTTCCAACAATGGCGGGAAACGATGTCCAGAAGGATGAAAATGTTTATGTGAATTTAAATCAGGATGGAAGTGTTTCGGGTGTTTATGTAGTAAATGAATATGATCTGGATGAGGAAACAGATATCACAGATTACGGAAATTATGATTCTGTAAAAAATCTCACAACAGATCAGACTCTGGATCTCTCCGGCGATAAAGTTGAGATCCAGGCTCCTGCCGGAAAATTCTACTATCAGGGAAATCTGAAAAATGCAGAAGTACCATGGGATATCTCCATCAGCTATCAGCTTGACGGAAAAGAAATCTCAGCAGATGACCTTGCAGGAAAAAGCGGAGATCTGGAGATCAGGCTTTCTGTGAAAGAAAACAAAAATGCAGATGATGCTTTCTTTGATAACTACCTGGTACAGGGAACCATCACACTGGATACAAAAAAATGCAGCAATATCCAGGCGGAAGGAGCAACCGCAGCCAATGTAGGAGCAAACCGTCAGCTTCTTTATAATATCATGGCAGGACAGGAAAAAGAATTCACCATCAAAGCGCAGGTAAAAGATTTCGAGATGGATGCAATCTCCTTCCAGGCAGTACCAATGTCCTTTGATATTGACAGCAGTACCATGGATATGGATGAACTTTACGATAAAACAGACGAGATCAAAGATGCAGCCAAAGAATTCGATGCTGGAGCCAGTGATCTTAAGGACGGAGCGTCTAAACTGAAAGATGGTTCCAGTGAATTAAAAGACGGAGCAGGTAATCTGAAAGACGGAACACAGAGCCTGAAAGATGGTTCCCAGCAGCTGAAAAGAGGCGCAGCTTCTCTGAAAGAAGGAACAGACACACTTGTATCCGGCGGAAACAGTCTGAAAGACGGAGCACAGCAGCTTGACAGCGGCATTTATTCAGCCAATAATGGAGCAGCTTCTCTGGCAGATGGAGCAGCATCCCTGCTGTCAGGAGCAGGAGAACTTTCTTCCGGAACCAAAAGTGTGGATGATGGTGCAAAGTCCCTTCAGAAAGGTGTAGAAACAGCAGCTTCCGGCGTAAAAACGTTGGATAACGGTATCACAACTGTAAACAAAAGTGCAAAGCAGCTTTCTGACGGAGCAGCATCTGTTGAAAAAGGAAGTAAGAACCTCAGTGATGGAATGGATCAGTTAAACACCAGCCTGAAAGCAATGGACGAAGGAGCAGCACAGCTGAATACTTCTCTTGAGGCATTGTCCGGTAAATCAGGAGAACTCACAGAAGGAAGCGCAGCAGTTCTTTCTTCTCTGGAGCAGATCCAGGAAAGCCTTTCCACCATCAGCGTGGGAACAGAGGAAATGCAGGAAAAAGTGGTTACACTTAGTGAGTCCGATGAGATGCTTAAGCTTCTGGCAGCGTCATCTCAGATCAACGAGCAGACAGCGAACTTAAGCAGCGGCATCAGCCAGGTATCTAATGGACTGAGTGCGCTGAACCAGCAGTATGCAGGACTGGACGGACTGAAAGGACAGAACAGCAGCAGCGCGGAATATCTTCGCGGTCTTGCATCCCAGGCAGCATCTGTTTATGGCGGGTTGGATGAATCTGTAAAAGCCATGGCTCAGAAATTAAGCGGTGGTGTGGATGTAGATGGTATCATTTCCAATCTGAATAATATTGCAAGCCTTCTGGAAACAGACAGCAGTACATTTGATTCCCTTGGAAACGCTACAGCATCCCTGTCATCAGGAGCAAGTGAAGCAGCGGCCGGAGCAGCTGCATTAAGCGAAAATTATACAGAATTTGACAAACAGTTACAGACACTTCCGGTTCTTATGAAGAATCTGATATCAGATCAGATGACCGAGCTTACAACAGCCATCAATACACTTACAGAGGAATATAAAAAGCTGGACGGTGGAATCGGAGAATATACAGCAGGTGCAGATCAGATACAGCAGGCTTACAACCAGTTCTACCAGGCTTATGAGCAGGTAGTGGCAGCTTCGGATACTTTAAATACAGCATCCAGCCAGCTTGCATCCGGAAGCAGTTCGCTTGCATCCGGAAGCAGCAGTCTATCCGAAGGAACAGAAAAACTGAAATCCGGAAGCACATCCCTAGTAAGCGGAATGGCAAGTCTGAAATCCGGAAGTGCTGCGCTTTCCAAAGGAACCAGCAGCCTGAAATCTGGTGCATCCCAGCTGGAAAGCGGAGCCGGAAGTCTGTACATGGGTACAAAGAGTCTGAAAAGCGGAACTTCAGCACTTGCATCTGGAAGCAGCACCCTGTTAAGCGGTGTCAACAGCCTTCAGAACGGACTGGGCAGCCTTCAGAGCGGAGTATCTACTCTTTCCAGCGGTATCTTTTCACTGGATGAGGGAGCCGGAACTTTAAATGAAGGAGCCGGAACACTGTATGACGGAACAACAGAGCTTTATGATGGTGTGATAGAACTGGCAGACGGAACGGACAGTCTGAAGAGCGGAACCGAAGAATTTACAGACAAGACAAAGGATATTGACACGCAGATCGACGATGCAGTAGATGAAGTAACAGATAAGATCAGCGGTTCTGATTTCACACCAGTATCTTTCACATCCTCCGAGAACAAAGAGGTCGGACTTGTACAGTTCGCTATGAAGACAGATGGCATTACCATACAGGATGACGAGGAGGAAGCTGAGACAGAAGAGGAAAGCAAGAGCATTCTCCAGAAACTGAAGGATCTTTTCTGAATAACATAAAAGAGAAAGTTTTTAGGCAGTGCATATCAGGTCAGGTATGC
>CAVBVT010000071.1:0-603 GCA_963598855.1 Eggerthellaceae bacterium | reverse complement strand
GGTATGCACTGCCTGTTTTTATGTGTTTAGCATAAATCTGTACATCGCGAAGCCTGTTTCTGGGCATGGAGTGAGCTGGAATTATGCCAGAAATGCCAGAAAGAAATTCCGCTTCTGTATCTTGTAAAGCAGGCAAAAATGTGGCACTATAGATGGTATAAAAAAGCAGAGGAGCGATCAACATGGATTTTACAGAAGAAGCAAAGGCACTGGGGTTTTCCGATGCAGCAGTGATGGACACGGATAATCTGGTTTTTATGCCGGAATACCGTGTGTTCTGCGAGGAGAATGCCTGTGGCAATTATGATAAAAATCCTGCATGTCCGCCGGAGAGCGGAACTGTGGAAGAGATGAAGGCGCGTGCCCTTAAATATGAAAAAACACTGGTGCTTCAGACTACCCAGGACAGCCTTATGGACTATAAGAAGGCGAAGCTTTTTCATAACAAACTTACCGAACAGCTTTCGGAAAAAATGAAAGAAGCAGGAAAAACAGACATTCTCATCATGAGTGCAGGTCCGTATAAGCATAATTCCTGTATGTCTGCATACTGTGTAAACGCCCAGAAAATGGCAGATGCGGTTAATATGCTCTGCTGGACAG
>CAVBVT010000070.1:0-15257 GCA_963598855.1 Eggerthellaceae bacterium | reverse complement strand
TATGAGAAAATCATCCTGCGTCAATATAGCAGATACTTAATTTACGCTGTACTAGGCTGGACAAAAAACAAAAATTCCACTACTTACAGAGTTGTAAAAACTATCCGCGTTGGTGGAAGGAACAAAACACTTCCAATAAAAACGTTCGGTTCAGATCGGTATATCTGCGAAACATATGGCGTAACCGATGCCAAAGCCTGGGCAAAAGAACAGGTTAAACTTATGAAGGAAGCCGAACTAGAGGAATCTATTTCCTTTAACATTGAACTGAATCCTTCCTTGGATCTTCCTCTCAATACACAAACTCGCTTTAATGGTGGATACCTTTTTCTTCAGGATATTTATTATGAACTTGGTCTTGATAAGATTTGTCGCGCGATCTCTAGCAGACATTCTTACAACTATGATCTTAACAACATATTTTCAAGATTGATCTATACCAGGATTTTGTTTCCTTCTTCTAAAAAAAACAGCTTTGAAGAATCAAAACGTTTTATTGAACAGCCTTCTTTTGAATTACATGACATTTACAGGGCTCTTTCTGTTATAGCCGAAGAATCCGATTACCTCCAAAGCAGACTCTTTAAAAACAGCAGCGAATTATCTGAAAGGAAAACCGGCGTTATCTACTATGACTGTACAAACTTTTATTTTGAAATTGAACAGGCAGAAGATGACAAACAATACGGAGTCAGTAAAGAAAACAGACCTCTTCCTATTGTTGAAATGGGGTTGTTTATGGATACGGAAGGAATTCCAATCGCTTTTGGCATTTCTCCTGGAAATTCAAACGAGCAGAATACCATGATCCCATTAGAGAAAAAACTGACAGAAAAGTTTGATATGTCACATTTCGTTGTATGCACAGACGCCGGTCTCTCTTCTGCTGGAAACCGTTATTATAACAATTATGACAAGGACGATGGATGCCGTTCCTTCATTACTACACAATCTATCAAGAAACTAAAAAAGCATCTAAAGGAGTGGGTTCTTGATCCTGACGGTTGGACTCTTTCAGGAGATTCTTCCGGAAAAAAATACCATTTAGATCAGCTAGATGAAGAATCAGACAAAGGAAAAATATATTTCAAAAGCAGATGGATAAAAGAAAAATCTGTTGTTACTATAGGAAATAACAAAAAAACGGTTATTATTGAACAGCAACTAATTGTTTCGTACTCTATCAAATATCGCGAATACCTTCGTTCTATAAGAAACAGCCAGATAACACGTGCAGAAAAAATGATAAAAAATGGAAATGCTTCTATTTCAAAGAAAAAGCCTAATGATCCCAAATGTTTTATCAAAACTGACCACGCAACGAAAGAGGGGGAAGTTGCAGCTATCGCGGATAGTTATATAGATTTATCTCTGATTGCTGATGAAGAAAAATACGATGGATTTTATGCTGTATGTACAAATCTGGATGATTCACCTGAAAGTATTGTAGCTGTTAATAAGCGTCGCTGGGAAATTGAAGAATGCTTTCGCATTATGAAAACAGATTTTGAGGCGCGTCCTGTTTATGTTAAAAGGCAAGATCGTATATTAGCACACTTTATCACTTGTTTCATAGCATTGATTATTTATAGATACTTAGAAAAGAAGTTAGACAATCAATACAGCATAGATCAGATTCTTTCAACTCTTAGAGAAATGGATTTTATCAGGTATGAAGGAAAAGGATATCAACCAATCTATACTCGCACAAAACTGACTGATGATTTACACAATGCATTTAACTTTTGCACATCAAAACAGATTATTCCAACTAAAAAAATGAGAAATATTTGTTCACAAACAAAAAAATGATGTTGTAACGTGCATTCATAAAATATAAAAAAGTCCTACAATCCGTTATTTATGCGGAGTGTAGGACTTTTATGTTGATTTAGCTGTCAAAGACAGGATACTAATTCGCTACCATTGTCAAGAGAATTCTGATTTTTTCCAATCTTCCCACACCATTTATCATCTCATAGAATCAGGTAATGCGTCACCGCTGCCTGATCTCTGATTATTTTCTCCGTCAGTACTGCCTTTTTGTGATTTTTCTGTCTGCTGTTCCTGCTGTGTGCTGTTACTTCTGTCTGCCTGGGAATCTGCCGAATATGCGGAATCCGGTCCGGATTCTTTCTGGTTCTGGCTGCTTCCATTCTGACTGCCCTGAATACCCTGACTGCTTTGAGCATCCTGGTTGCTCTGATTATCCTGGCTGTTCTGATTACCCTGGGTGCGCTGATTGTCCTGGTTGTTCTGATTATCCTGACTGCTCTGGTTATCCTGGCTGTTTTTCCTCTGCTGTTTCTGCCTGGAATCTGTATTCTCTTCTGTTTTTGTATTGTTTTGATTTGAACTGCTGCCGTCACCTGCCTTATTTTCTACAGCAGAATCCCTTTTCTCTTCAGAATCTGAACCTGAAGTTTTTTTGTCCTCAGAATCTTTTGTATCTGCCTTGATCTCCCCGGAAGTTTCCAGAAGTTCTTTTACTTTCATGTCTTTATATTTTGAAACATCTTTATCCCCGATAGAACAGATCTCTTTATATTCACCTGCGGAAAGGCCGAGATCTCTGGCTTCTTTTCGCTGAGAAACTGTTGACTCTGTCAGGGTCAGATGTATATTTTCTTCATCTTTTGCATTCATCTCATCGAATACACTCTGCGCTTCTTTCTTTAAAGACTCGCTTTTTTTATCATTATCGGAAGCTACATTGATCAGGATATAATCGGTCTCCCCATCTGTAATATAGCCGTTTTCCTCCAGAAGCTCCGCAGTCATGGTGATCGCATCGGAAAGAGATTCTTTTTTTACTCCGTTTTCTTTCAGCTGGGCTACAATCTTCTCCGCGTCTTCATTTACTGCCGTTACATCCAGCACACAATCCTGACGGTTCAGTGTATATTCAATAGACGGATTGATATCCAGAGACACATAGGAGCAGGCAAGCGCAGTATTATAGATATGATTTCCTCCAAATCCCAGCAGGATCGCAGCAGCCGCAGCCACTGTTCCATACTGTCGGAGCCGCTTATAAACCACCGTTTTCCTGTCCGGACATATCTCCGCAGCAGAAATTTCAATGGTTTCTCCCACTGTGAGATCTTTTCTCCTGATCTTCACGATCTGTCCGTCTTTACAGAGAACTGCAGCCTCATTTTTCTGATTTCCAGTACAACTGCTTTCATAATTTTATTCCAATGCCTCTCTTATGTACTCCATGTATTCTTTCAGCAGCGGATATTCGCCATTCATGATCTCCGCTGCTGCAATAATATATCTCCTGTGCCGCTCCACCACTTTTTTGGGCAGGCCGGTGAGCTTTAGAAGTTCCTTCATGGGAAGGCTTCTGCCCTCCTGCATCTTCCGGAACAGCTCAGGATTTTTCTGCAAAACTGCCACTGCTTTTGCGCAGACAGCTTTGGTTTTTTCTGCTTTTGGCGAACATTCTGTCAGGTCAAAAAAGGAAAATCCGTATCTTCCAAGAATCTGCTGTACTGCTTCTATCTCATCACGTATCGCAGTACCATCCTGCATCTCTGAAATTTCTGCTGATTTCGACCGCACTTCCAGCTGAAATGGTGAGGCAGTTTCTTCTTCCACATTTCCATCCATAGACTCCGGTTCCACATAGATCTCCAGCTGATGTCTCGTCTGGGATGCCATGTAATCCACCAGTCTGCGCTTGATCACCAGTGCTGCAAAAGAGCGGAAACTGCCTTTTGAGTCATCGTAGGAACGAACGGCCTCATGAAATGCGATCAACGCAACGGACCACTTGATAAAACGTCCTGTTGCCCTGGAAGCGGTGCTTCTGATAAATCTTCTGTTTTCCAATATGAACTGATTCAGATACTCTTCATCCTGCTGTGCTTTTTTTACCGGGGAAAAAGCATCTGTAAATGCTGCCAGTATAAACATATGTACTCCTGATCAATGGCCCCGTCTGCAAACAGGGTCACTTTTTCTTTTAGTATTTTAAGCCTCGTTGTCAGATCCGTCAACGGTTACTCCCTGTGGAAGATCCGGTGCCTTGTTTCCTTCTTTCATTGCATCTTCATCGGATTTCTTTCCAGGAGTTCCCTGTTCACCGCCCTGCTGACCTTTTCCATCATCATCGTCAGATGGTTTTTCTGGAGGTGTCTGAGAATCATCTCCATCCGGCTTCTGGCCTGGTGCATCAAAATCATCTGTTGTAACGCCATCTGGAAGGTCTGGTGTCGGATTTCCTTCTTTCATTGCTTCCTCTGCAGATTTTCTTCCAAGCTGTCCGGCTGCCGGCTTCTCACCAGTGTTGTCATTATTTTTGTCGCTGCCCTGTTCTGCTGCTGTCTGTGTCTGCTGTGTTGTCGCTGCATAAGTCGGTACACCTGCTGCTGAGATTGAAATTGCTGCTGCCATTCCTGCAAGTAAAAGTCTTTTGTTCATCATAATAAAAATCTCCTTTCATATTACGCGTCTCGCGTATCAGATCTTCTGTTTTCGTTTATGTCGGTTTGTTCTTTATTTCCTCCGACACTATATAATTCGGGGCCTGAACGAAAAAAAATGGGGTCAGAGAAAAAAATTTTTTTATTTTTTCTCCAATCCCATTTATTTATGTTCTGATATATTTCACCTACAGATCAAAAAACTTCTCCAGGAATTCTGCTACGCCATCGTGGTCGTTATCTCCTGTCACCTGGTCTGCGGCATCTTTTACATACTGCTTGGAGTTTCCCATGGCAACTCCGATTCCTGCGCCTTCCAGCATTTCCAGATCATTTTCATTGTCTCCGAAAGCGATCACGTGCATCCTGTCAATGCCAAGCTTTGTGCGCAGCATGGCAAGACCAACACCTTTGTCCACGCCTGCTGCATTGAATTCTGCATTGCCGCTGATGGAAGTAGTGACAGCTACATCATCCAGATCCTTCCATTTTTCACGGAGAGCTCTGCTGTCCTCACGGTTCTCAAAATAGATGTTTATTTTTTCTGCCTGATCCAGAAGCTCTGTCTGCCTGTAAAAATCCTTTACAAACTCATGTCTGCTGAGGAAATAGTCTACGAAAGTTTTTTCCAGAAGATCCTTATCTGCTACAGAAGCCACATAGTCTCTGGCATCTGCATCAGAATATGCAACTCCGTTGGCATAAGCTTCCGCAATCCAGCCTTTTACTCCGCTATCTTCTACATCTTTCAGGATTCCCCGTACCATTCCTTTCGGCATGGTCTTTCGCCAGATCATCTCATTTTTGTCATAATCCCAGACAACGCAGCCATTTTCCACAATTCCCCATTTCACTCCATGGAGCACGGAAAACTCCTGCGGGATCAGATTCCTTGTCCTTCCTGTTGCAGGCACTACATAATGCCCATCATCAATCAGCCGCTGCAGAACATTTCTTGTTCTCTCTGAAATCTTATTCACGCTGTTCAGAAGCGTTCCGTCCATATCTACTGCAATGATGTATTTTTCCATAAATTCCTGTACTTCCTCCTGTTTATTTCCTCTTCACGGGCAAAAAGCGCATCTGCACTGCGCCCGGTTATCCTTCGGCAGTACAGATACGCACAAATGCTCATACCTGTTGTCTGTAAGCGGATATTTTTTCCGCTTTACTGCATATACAACAGTTCAGGAATTATCGGATCCTCATCATAAATGCCTCATACGGTCTCAAGTCCTCTTTGATTCCTGTTCTGTCTTTATAGTTTGCAATTTTAATGTCCTCTTTACCGGACACATATTCTGCAAGGCTTTCTGTGCTTACTGTATCCTCAGAAAGGTTTGCCACAACGATCCACTGCTCTTTGTCAGAAGTTCTTAAATATGCAAAGATCTTCTCATCTTCCGGAAGAAGAAGCTGATAGTCGCCTTCTGTGAGAAGTTCCTCTTCATGACGCAGACGGATCAGATCTTTATAATAATAAAACACGGAGTCATTTTTTTCCAGAGCTTTTTTTACATTAATCTCCTGATAGCGGTCGGAAAGGCGGAACCACGGTTTGCCGGTTGTGAATCCTGCGTTCTCGCTGTCATCCCACTGCATTGGTACTCTGGCATTGTCACGGCTCTTGTTCCATACAGCCTTGCGGAAATCATCCTCGCTGATGGTTTTGTTCTTAACTACAAGATCCTGATATGCGTTGCGTACCTCAATATCCTCGTACTCATCCAGAGGGAAGTGTACGTTTGTCATACCGATCTCCTCGCCCTGGTATACATACGGTGTTCCCTGCATGCCGTGAAGGACTGTTGCGTAAGCTTTTGCACACTCCTCGCGATAAGTGGTGTCATTTCCCCATCTGGAGATCACACGGGGCTGATCGTGGTTTTCGAAGTACAGTGCGTTCCAGCCTTTATTATAAAGCTTGTTCTGCCACTCAGTCATAACCCGTTTCAGCTCGCGGAGGTCAAAAAGCTTCAATGCCCATTTACGGTTTACGGATCCCGGGATACGGTCAATGTTCATATGTTCAAAAGTGAAGATCATGTTCAGCTCTTTACGTGTCGGGTCTGTAAACAATCTTGCAACTTCCGGTGTGGAGCCCGGTGCCTCGCCTACTGTCATGCAGTCATATTTGGAAAGTACTTCCTGGTTCATCTCATGGATAAACTCATGAAGTCTTGGTCCGTTGCTGTGATATTTTCCTGTGTAGTATTTACGGTCATCTGTCTTTGGATAATCCGGGAAAGACTGGTCTTTGGAGATAGAAGCGATAACGTCCATACGCCATCCGTCTGCCCCTTTATCCATCCAGAATTTCATCAGATCATAGATCTCCTGGCGGACTTTTTCATTCTCCCAGTTAAGATCCGGCTGTTTTTTGCTGTAAAAATGAAGGTAATACTGACCGCGTTCCTCGTCATACTGCCAGGCACTTCCGCAGAAGCTGGAACCCCAGTTATTCGGCTCGCTGCCATCTGCTTTCGGGTCTTTCCAGATATAATAATCGCTGTAGTCGTTGTCTTTGGATTTCCGGCTTTCTACAAACCAGGCATGTTCATCGGAAGTGTGGTTTACTACAAGATCCAGAACGATCTTGATACCGTGTTCGTGAGCTTTTTTGATCAACTCGTCCATATCCTCGTTGCTTCCGAAGCCTGCGTAAATTTTCCGGTAATCACTGATATCGTAACCGTTGTCGTCCTGTGGGGAGTCAAATACAGGGCTGAGCCAGATCACATTGATTCCAAGGTTCTGAAGGTAGGGGAGTTTTTCAATAATACCCTGGAGATCTCCGAAGCCGTCTCCGTTGGAGTCTTTGAAACTTCTTGGATAGATCTGATATACAACGGAATTTTTCCACCAATCTTTCATGTTCTGTGTCTCCTTTTTTTCGTATTAAACAGATATTCATAGTCGGCATTTGCTGCTTATTCATATTTTTGTATCTAATTCGGGGGCTGCAGCCGCTCTTTTGGCAGTCAGTTATCTGAATATAACTTTTTTCAAGTTTTTTTATAGGCGGACCGATTGGGCCCGCCTTTTTTGCAGTTCTGATTTTATCCTTGTCCGTAAGGCTTATGCAATTCCGAGAAGAGAGAGAAGGATGCTCAGGATGATAACTCCGATGATCAGAACCGTGATGCTGATATTTTTCTTTTTCAACAGGTAGTAACACAGAAGAGTCAGTCCTAGGGGAACGATTCCGATAAAGATCTGATCCAGCATGTTCTGAAGATTCAGAACGGATTCCCCCTTCATGGTGAGTTCATAAGTGGAGTTGAATGTTACCATGCTGGCAGTCATACCGCCAACCATAATAAGACCTACAATGCTGGCTGCCTTTGTCAGAATATTCATAAGACCGCTTGCATAAACCTTCTGAATGTACTCGGAACCAAGTTTGTATCCAAGGAATGTTCCATAATATTTCACCAGAATAGACGGAATATTGAAAAGAAGCAGGAATACGATCGGTGCCAGAACGTTTCCGGATGCACCGAGGCCTACTGCGATTCCGGCTGCGATCACACGGAGAACGCCCCAGAAAATGGAATCACCGATACCAGCCAGAGGTCCCATCAGAGAGGATTTGACCGCATTGATGGAGCTTGCATCGAAATCTTTCTGCTCGCTGTTTTTCTTCTCCATGGATGCTACAAGACCCATGATGAAAGTAGAACAGGTGATGGTTGTATTGAAGTATGACATACTTCTTGTGAGGGCAGCTTTTTTGCCTTCCTCATCGTTTTTGTAAAATTTGTTGATAAACGGCATCAGGGAATAACAGAAACCGGATGCTCCCTGTTTTGCCGGGCTTACTGCTGCGTACAGTGTGAAGGAACGCCAGAAAGCTTTTCTCAGCATTTTTCTTTCATCTGCAGGAATAGATTTTGTTAAATTACTCATGAGAAAAATTCCTCCTCTTCTTCGTCAAGATATTCGTCAGAGCCGCCAGCCGGTGAAACAGCTACTCTCTGTGATGCAAGCTGGTTAAGCTTGTAATCGTTCATGCCAATGGAAATGGCGATGATCACACCGATCACTGCAAGAGCGATAAGCGGAAGGTTTAAGTATGCTGCCAGGACAAATCCCAGGAAATAGAACATGCAGATCTTGTTGTCCCAGAGCATTTTCATCAGCATTGCCATACCTACTGCCGGAAGAAGTCCGCCGCAGACTGTCAGGCCGTTCATAACAACGTCCGGGATCGCATCCAGAAGTGCGCTGACTGCGTCAGATCCGAAGAGGATTCCGAAGAATGCGAACAGGGAATACAGGAACCAGTTTACAGCCCAAAGTCCATAGTGAAGGGCAATGATCTGTTTTTCTTTACCTTCTGCTGCCAGACGGTCGAAAGTTTTTGCAAACATACCTACAATAAAGATGTAGAGAACGGTCTTGATCTGAAGACCAAGGATACCGATAGGAAGTGCCAGTGTCAGGGCAACCTCAGATCCTTTGCCAAGCATGATGGCAAAAGCGGTTCCTACTGCTGTGGCGATTCCGGGTTCTGCCGCGGAAGCACCGCCGATGTTTACAACTCCCATGAATACAGCTTCCAGTGAAGCTCCAATGATAACTCCTGTGTGAAGATCTCCAAGGAACAGACCTACCAGCGATCCGATGACGATCGGACGGTTCAGCATGGTAAATCCGATCAGCTCTGCACCGCCGACACAGATGAATACGGCAAGTGCTACAAGAAATGCGTTTAACATTTTTTCTTTCCTCCCTTTTTAATTTAATTTATCCAGTACATCCTTCACAAGCTTCTGCTCGTCATTCGGTACCTGCTGCATACAGGTCTTCGGGTCAAGAGCTACCAGATCTTTTAATGCCTGCTGCTCTTCTTTTGTCAGCATGATAGTCGGTGTGAGGACAAGTTTCTCGGAAACATCGATTCCATCGAAACGTCCTGTGTTTCCTACATTAAGGAATCCGATCTCGCCAACGCTCTGTCTTACTTTCAGCGCATCTTTTACAGTTCTTGTGAGAACCAGGATACGCATTTTGGATGCTTTCGGGTTATTTAAGATACGGATGGCTTCGTCTACCGGTTTGATCAGGGATTTGATTCCTCCTGGTACTGCCATTTTCAGTGCCATCTTCTGGGTATTGTCGTTGGCTGCCTCATCATTGGCTACTACGATTCCCTGTACTGCCAGCTGCTTTGTCCAGGTCATGGCAACCTGTCCGTGGATCAGACGGTCATCTACACGAAGTGCTGTGATCTTTGCTGTGGAATTATCGTAGGACTGTGGAGCTGACGGTTTTTTCGGTGCGGATTTCGCCGTTGTCTGTCCGTTGCCTTTTGCTGCCTGTGCAGCGTTTTCTGCAACCGGCGCATTATTTTCTGCAGCGTTATCTCCAGATGCAGATTTCTTCCCGCCGCCCAGGTCTACCACCTGAAGCTCTTCCCTGGCATCATCGATGAATTCCTGGATCTCTTCCTCGGTCACATCATCGTCTGCCATCATTACCTGCATCAGAACAGGAAGGTTGGTTCCTGTGATAAGTGTTACGTTCTCCTTCTGGCTGTATCCCAGAAGTTTCTGGTTGACACTTCCGCCCATCAGATCTGTGAAAACGAAAATCCTGTCGTTTTCGTGCTGTGCGAAATATTCTTCAAACTTTTTCTCCACATTGTCTTCCGGTGTCACGTAAGCGTCGATGGTTGTGATCTCAGCCATTTTTCCTACGATCAGCTCTGCTGTATAACGGATACCGGAGGCCATTTTTCCATGTGTGGCGATCAGAATCTGTTTCATCTGGTATTCACTCCTTCTATACTGTTTCCCTTTTAGTTATGTACATAACCTTTATGCTCACACTATAGCATCAACGGCTGTGGATGTAAATAGGTTATGTACATAACCATTCATTGTGACAAGTTTAAAATTATGATTTTGTGCAGGTTTCACATACAAAATTTTACCAAAAAAGCCGAAAAATACTAAGGCTGCCGTCCCCGACAGTTTTCGTATATTTCGGCTTTTGATATCTATTTTCTATTTCTCTTCATCCTGCGGCTGCACTGACTTTCTCGGTATCAGCGTAACCGGAAGTTTGATCTCATTCTCCCGCTCTTTCTCCTCGCTGTTGATCCGCTCCATCAGGATCTCCACAGCGAGAGAAGCTTTCTGCTCCACATTCTGACTAATCGTTGTCAGCCGGGGCACGGAAAATTCTGCGTAACTGATGTTGTCATATCCTGCAATTCCAATCTCCTCCGGAATTTTGATTCCTCTGCTGCTGAAGAAACTGATCGCCTCCAGCGCATAAAGATCTGACAGGAAAAACAGCGCAGTCTTTGGTTTCTTTCGCTGGATCAGCCATGCGTAGCTTTCTTTTCGCCTCGCATAATTCATACCCAGTGCAGTAAACTGTACTTTCTGCTTCTTTCCCGCGAATTCTTTTGCTGCTCTCTGCGCTCCCATGTAACGAAAATGGTCAACACCATTGTCACGTCCTGCACAGACCTGGATATGTTCATAGCCGCATTCCAGGAGATATTTTGTCATAAGGTATCCGCCGCTCTCATCATCCAGTCCAATATTCAGGACATGACTCTCCTGACCGGCATCCAGTTCTCCGTAAGCATCAATGGAAACAATGGGCTTGTTGATCAGCTGGTAAATCTTCTCGCAATTGCTCTTACTGAATGAAATAGCGATAACTCCATCCACATCCCAGCCCATGACCATCTGGAATATCTTGTCCGTATCTTTTGCTGAATAGAGCATCAGATAGTATCCAAGCTCCTGTACATATTTCTCGATAAATCCAATGATCTTTCCATAAAAAGGATCTCCGATAACAGAATCCTTGAAGTCTTTATGATAGTTGATCACAACTGCGATCAGCTGAGATTTCTCCTTATTCAGTACTCTCAGTCCCATTTTCTGGACATAACCCATTTCACGGATAAGATTTTCAATCTTCTGAATGTTGGCAGGAGATACTTTTTTTGTTTTTCCATGTATGACGTTGGATACAGTCGTTGTACTTACGCCTGCTCTCTGCGCGATTTCCTTAATGGTTGCCATTTTCTGTCCTCCAGAGATATTTCTGTACGGAAGCCACTGCATTGGCTCCGTCTGAAACAGCAGTTACCACCTGTCTGAGTGCCTTGGTACGGATATCCCCCGCAGCAAAAACGCCTGGTGTACTGGTGATTCCTTCTTCCCCTGCGCAGATATATCCGTTCTCATCAAGCTCCAGCTGATCTTTCACAAGTGCCGTGTTCGGAACGATTCCCACTGCAATAAAAACGCCGTCTGTATCCAGTTCGCGCTCTTCTCCTGTTTTTGCATTTCGGATCTTAACGCCTGTTACTTCATCCTGGCCCAGGATTTCCAGCGGAATGCTGTCCCACACCATTTCAATATTTCCGCAGCCAAAAACCTTCTCCTGGATAGCCTTGTCTGCGCGAAGTTCATCCCGGCGGTGGATGAGATATACTTTTTTGCAAAGGCCGGAAAGAAATACTGCGTCCTCTGCTGCCACATTTCCGCCACCTATTACCACAGCTGTTCTGTCTTTATAAAAAGCTCCGTCACAGGTTGCACAGTAGGAAACTCCAAGTCCTCCCAGGTCATCCTCTCCCGCAATCTCCAGTTTCCGGTGCTCTGCACCGAATGCGAGGATGATGGCTCTGGCCTGATATTCGTTCTTTTTTGTGCGGATCGTCTTGATATCTCCTGAGATATTTTCCATGGAAAGAATCTTCTCACGTTTTGGCTCCAGTCCCAGTTTATGGGCATGTTCCCCGAATGCTTCTCCCAGATCCATGCCTGAGATTCCCGGCATTCCAGGGTAATTATCCACCTCATAAGTAGCCGTGATCTGGCCGCCTGGTGCAAAATTTTTATCGATCCATATTGTATGTAATCTGGCACGGGACGCATAGATCGCCGCTGTGATTCCTGCAGGCCCCCCGCCTAAAATTGCAAGATCATAGATATCGCTCATACTTTTTCTCCATTTATAATACATAATTTCCATTCACATAATATCATAGATTCCGTATTTTTCCAATATGATAGTACAAAGCCAAACGCAGGAAGGACTTTCTATGCCTTTTAAGATCCTGAAGAAAAAATATTCTTTTTTTATTGCCTGCGGTCTTATTTTTACTCTTATCATTGGCATGGCTGCCGGATATTTTTCCGCTCATGGAATTACAGAAAACGGAAAATTTGAGGCTTTTGCCCGGGAGGTTTTCCGAAACGAAGTATCTGGCAGTTCTCTTACTCTTCATTATTCCCTGGCGCACCCGGAAAAACAGGGGATCCAGCGAAAAACAGCTTCTCTTGGCACGGTTCCTACGAATATGAAAAACACCTATAAGATCTGTCAGCAGTACGAAGATAAGCTGAAATCTTTCCGCTACAGCCATCTTTCCACGAAAAATCAGATGACCCTCGATTCCATGCTCCTCTACTATCACACAGAAAAAAGTCTTGGAGATAATTATCTTCTCCAGGAGCCTCTTGGCCCAAGCCTGGGTATTCAGGCACAGCTCCCGGTTCTTCTGGCTGAATACGCTTTTTATGAGGAGCGGGATATCTCCGATTACCTGAATCTTCTGACTACCATACGCCCGTACTTTCAGAGTATTTTAAAATTTGAGCAGAAAAAGTCCCAGGCCGGATTCTTTATGAGTGATGCCACATTGGACCGGATTCTTGAGCAGTGCAGTTCTTTTATCCAGAATCCCGATGAAAATTATATGCTGGATATTTTCCGGAAAAAGATATCCGATTATGGGAAACTTTCCACTTCAGAACAACAGGCTCTGATCCTCACCCATCAAAATCTTATGAAAACGGAAGTGATCCCTGCCTACCAGGAACTTATGACAGGTCTGGAATCTCTGCGGGGCACTGGAAAAAATTCTCGCGGACTGTCGTATTTCAAAGGTGGCAAGGCATATTATATTTATCTTCTGCAAAGCCAGACCGGCACTTATGTTCCTGTGAAGCAGATTGAAAAACGACTTTCCAGACAGCTTTCCAGTGAGATTGGTATTGTCGGGACTATGCTGCGCCAGGATCCGGAACTTCTGACTACGCTTAACAAAGGAATCTCTTTTACAGAAATGAAACCTTCCCAGATGCTCGACTGCCTGCAGAAAAAAATCACCGCCGATTTTCCTGCACTGGAGGATGTTTCTTTTGAACTTAAGACTGTGCATGACTCCATGAAGGATTATCTGAGTCCTGCTTTTTATCTCACGCCGCCTATGGACACGGGCACTCCTAATGTGATTTACATAAATCCAGCTGCAAATTATCAGGGTTTGGAACTTTTTACCACGCTGGCTCATGAGGGATTTCCGGGACATCTTTATCAGACGGTTAGTTTTGAGAGGCAGAATCCTTCGGGGATCCGCAATCTCCTGGATACTTCCGGGTTTGCAGAAGGATGGGCTACTTATGTGGAGCCTTTTGCCTATGAGTATGCAGCTGATTATATTCTGGATTCTTCGGCTGCTGATCTTGCACGGCTTGCATGGCTGAACCGCAGTATTAATTTGTGTATGTATTCTCTTCTGGATATTGAGATCCACTATAATGGATGGAGCCAGGCTGAAGCTGCCAGTTTTCTGCGGGCTTTTGGCATTGAGGACAGTACCGTTGTGTCGGAAATTTACCAGTACATTCTGGAAACTCCTGGCAACTATCTGAAATATTACTGGGGATATTTAAATCTTCTGGATCTGCGCACAACCGAACAGAACCGGCTGGGGCAGGATTTCGATATGAAAGATTTTCACAGCAGAGTGCTGAAGATCGGAGGGGTGCAGTTTCCGGTGCTGGAGAAGTATATTGATGCGATTGCTGTGTGAGTAAATCTTCCCCACCCACAACTCATTGAATTTCGCAACTGAAATATGGCATTATTGGCTAAATAAAAAACCTGTCTGAAAATACTCATTGCCTTTTACAATATTTAGCAATTTTTTCAGACAGGGATACTAAAGTTTCATATTCGCTGCCGCGCAGGATGTTTGATTCAGGTCAGGCAGATATACACATCACAGCCCTGCAAAAAACAGCTCATAGAAATCATCTTCGCCTTCAAGCATCGGTGAATTCTCCCCGCCGCCGTTTGTACTTCGTTTCATAGCTGCATAAAATTCTTCGCCTGCTGCAATCAGATCCATCTCATAGACCGGAACGCCCAATTCCCGGCATTTTTTGCAGAAAGCTGCCAAAGGTTCTTTCTCTTTACGTGTCGCCAGCAGTTCTTCACGAAGTGCCGGATCTCTCCGGGCTTTTTCTTTCAGATTATCAAGCATTTCTACTACTTCCATCAGGCAATTTCTCCTTTCAGGCTTTTTCTGAACAGTTCATCCAGTTCGGGGATCTCTTTCTTCAGCGATACCAGTTTTCCATCTCTGGTAAAGCAATGTTTCGAGGATGCTGTTGTACAGATTTCATCTCTCGTTGCATTATAAAATTCATACTCCAATTCGAGAACCGCACCACTGTACTTCTTCACGGAGACTGTGATTTCCACTTCATCATCAAACAGAACCGGCTTCTTATAGGAAACGGAAACTCCCGCTACAGGAGAAACAATTCCCCGTTTCTCAACCTCACCATAGCCAAATCCCATTTCTCCCATAAAATCGATCCTGGCTTCTTCCATCCATTTAATATAATTGGAATGATGGATGATCCCCATCTGATCCGTTTCATGATACTGTGCTTTTCGTTTATAAACGTCCATGTTTGTACTGCTACTAAAAACATATACAAATGTGTATATGCTAGATGATTCGCTATAATCTCACGATTTATAGTTACTGCTTCAACG
>CAVBVT010000069.1:11804-15412 GCA_963598855.1 Eggerthellaceae bacterium | reverse complement strand
ATTGAAATCAGTACGTGCGAATTCAGCTATGATAAAGAAAGTTTATGTACCGAAATATCTGTATCCGCTTTCGAGCGTACTTTTTAACTATGTTATCTTTCTGATCTCATTGATCGTGCTGATTCCTATAGGAGCTATATTTGGAGTAAGACCGACAATCTATATGCTGCAGATTTTAGTTGCATTGATTCTGGTATTTTTACTTTCTTATGGCTGTGGAATGATCCTTGCAACAATCGGAGTTTTTTTCAGAGATATGGAGTATCTGTGGTCAGTAGGACTGATGCTGATCATGTATACCTGTGCAATTTTCTACTACCCGTCCAGACTTTTGAAGAGCGGATTTTCCTGGATCTTAAAGTATAATCCGCTGTACTGTACGATAGATATTTTCCGTTCAGGATTGTTTGGTGAGATGATGAATCTGGATTATTTGTTATATGCACTGGCATTCAGCCTTGTGACGATCGCCATAGGATTATTCTGCTTTAAGAAGAAACAGGATGATTTTATCCTTTATATTTAACAGGAGAGAAAAATGGGAAAACCCGCAGTAATTGTAGACAACGTGAGTATGAAATTTAATCTCAGTAAAGAGAAGGTAGACAGCCTGAAGGATTATGTGATTAAATTTATTAAGAAAGAAATTAAATATAATGAATTCTGGGCACTTCAGAATGTGGATTTTCAGGTTGAGAAGGGAGACCGTGTAGGAATCCTGGGACTTAACGGAGCTGGAAAAAGTACCCTGCTTAAAGTTATTGCAGGTGTGTTTAAGCCTACAGAAGGCAAGGTTGTGAAGAATGGCCGCCTTGTTCCGCTTCTGGAGCTGGGAGCTGGCTTTGATTCCCAGTATACAGGACGTGAGAATATTTTTCTGTATGGTGCGATGCTTGGATATTCCAAGAAATTCCTGGAATCTAAATTTGATGAGATCGTCGAGTTTTCTGAGCTGAAAGAATTTATTGATGTACCGATCAAGAATTATTCTTCCGGTATGAAAGCAAGACTTGGATTTTCTATTGCAACACTTGTGTCACCGGACATCCTGATCCTGGATGAGGTACTTTCTGTAGGAGATGCCAAATTCCGGAAGAAGAGTGAGAAGAAGGTCTTGAGTATGTTTGACAAGGGTGTGACGGTGCTTTTTGTATCACATTCCTTGGAGCAGGTTCAGCGTCTTTGCAATAAAGCGATGATCCTTGAGAAAGGTAAGCTGGTCGCATATGGTGATATCGATGAGATTTCACAGAAGTATTCTAAGATGATCAGTTAAGCTTAAGAGAAAGTCATAGAAGACTGCTGCGGCAGTCTGATGATAAAAGTAGAAGAATCGGACAGCAGGTATGCCCGATAAGGCAGATAGCCAGACGATTTGCAGAAGTCTATGCAAAGGTCTGGCTATTGTGTTATGATGTTGCGAGAGAACAGGGAGGAAATAATGACTTTACAGCAGATTCTTGAAGAAGTAAAAAATGGCCATCTCTCTGTGGAGCATGCAGAAAACCTTCTGAAAAAAGAAGGATACGAAGAGATGGATTACGCGAAACTGGATACCACAAGGAAAGAACGTACCGGTTTTGCAGAGGTAGTTTATTGTGCAAGAAAAGCAGACGAACATCTTCTGAATATTTATCAGAAGCTTTATAAAGAGGATGGAGAGGTTTTGGGCACCAGGGCATCCCAGCATCAGTATGAGCTGGTAAAAAGCGTTCTTCCCCAGGTTGTCTATGATCCTGTTTCCGGGATCCTGAAGATCGAGAAAGAGAAGGAACATATCGGAAAAGTGGCAGTTTGTACAGCAGGAACCGCAGATATTTCTGTTGCCGAGGAGACTGCCCAGACCGCAGAGTATTTCGGAACTCATGTGGATAGGATCTATGATGTGGGAGTCAGTGGCATGCACAGGCTGTTTTCCAGGCTGGATACGATCCAGGATGCAAACTGTGTCGTTGCAGTGGCCGGAATGGAAGGAGCACTTGCCAGTGTGATGGGCGGTCTTGTGAAACGTCCTGTGATCGCAGTTCCTACATCTGTAGGATATGGGGCCAGCTTCCACGGACTTTCCGCGCTTCTGACAATGATCAATTCCTGTGCCAACGGAATTGCAGTAGTAAATATTGATAATGGATATGGTGCAGGATATCTTGCAACACAGATCAACAGACTTGCGGAGGGAAAATAGATGAAAAATAAATTATATCTGGAATGTACTTCCGGAATCAGTGGAGATATGACAGTTGCTGCACTTCTTGACCTGGGAGCAAGCAGGGAGAAACTGGAAAAAGTTTTAAAAAGTCTTCCTGTAAAAGGCTTCGATATTAAGATCAGCCGTGTAGTAAAATCCGGGATCGATGCCTGTGATTTTGATGTAGTACTGGATGAAAAACATGAGAATCATGACCATGATATGGGGTATCTGCATGGACATGAGTATGAGAAACATGATACCCATACACATACAGCAGAAGCGCATTCCCATCACGGTCATCATCACCACGAGCACCGAGGACTCAACGAGATCATAATAATCATTGACCATGCAGACATGACAGAACGTGCCAGATCCTATGCAAAAAAAATCTTCACCATCCTTGCCGCGGCAGAGGCGAAAGCCCATAATGTATCGGTAGATCAGGTGCATTTCCATGAGGTAGGTGCAGTAGATTCCATCGTGGATATTCTTTCCGTAGCGGTGTGTATGGATGATCTGGACGTAGAGGAGGTGATCATTCCAAGACTTTGCGAGGGAAGCGGAACCATCCGCTGTCAGCACGGAATCCTTCCGGTGCCTGTTCCGGCAGTGAGCAATATTGTAAGTGCCCATCATCTGAAACTGCACATTACACCTGTCCAGGGCGAACTGGTGACACCTACCGGGGCAGCAATCGTGGCAGCATTTCTTACATCAGAGAAGCTTCCGGAAGATTTTACAGTGGAAAAGATCGGTATCGGAGCAGGTAAACGCCAGTATGAATGCCCGGGCATCCTCCGTGCCATGCTGATCCGGGAAGCAGAGAAGAATACAGAGATACAGAAGTTTTCCGATACAGAATCCGATACGATCATCAAGCTGGAATCCAATATTGATGACTGTACAGGGGAAACTCTCGGCTATGTGATGGAACTTCTTTATAAAGAAGGAGCCAGAGAAGCCAATTACATGCCTGTATTTATGAAGAAAAACCGTCCGGCATGGCTTCTCACAGTGATCTGTAAGAAAAATCTGGTTTCCAGGATGGAAAAGATCATCTTTAAAGAGACAACAACTATCGGGATCCGCCGCCAGAAAATGGAGCGCACTATCCTGAAAAGAGAAAAGAGAACAGTCACAACTCCGCAGGGAGAAGTAGAGGTAAAGGTGTGTACTTTTGACGGCCAGGAATATATTTACCCGGAATACGAAAGTGTAAAAAAACTCTGTGAAAAAACGGGCGTTTCTTACAGGGAAGCCTATCATATGGCCGTTCGCGGTTAATGTTACTGTTCTTCATGACCAGCAGTAAGCTTCGAAAAATATTACCTGTGACTAGTACAGCGAATATTAAGTAAAAGCTATATTGACTTGTCTGATTTTTCATATGCGGCGTTGTCGTCAATCGCCGTAG
>CAVBVT010000069.1:6337-11785 GCA_963598855.1 Eggerthellaceae bacterium | reverse complement strand
CCTCATTCCTCTGCCTTGCATATGAGAAAATCATCCTGCGTCAATATAGCAGATGCTTAATTTTCGCTGTACTAGTAAAGGGGTAACAGGTTAACTATTGACACATTTTCGAAAAGAATATATAAATGTATATAGAGATCACGGCCAGGAACAACCGGTCTGTGACACAGTAAGGCAGAAGCAGGAGAATGATTTATGGCGGTAACGATACAGCAGATTGCAGAACGGGCAGGGGTTTCCAGGGGAACCGTAGACAGGGCATTGAACCACAGAGGACGGATCAATCCGGAGGTGGCAGAGAATATCTGCCGGCTGGCAGAGGAGATGGGGTATGTGCAGAAAGAACGGAAACGTTCCAGAACAGCGAAAGATCAGCAGGTAAAGATCGGAGTCGTCACTCAGCTGGCAAGATCTTCCTTTATGCAGGAAGTGAACAGAGGCATTGAGAAAGCGGCTCAGGAACTTAAGGAGAAAGGAATCCAGCTGATCCTGAAAGAAGGACTGTCTGTTGATGAGGAAGAACAGCTTCAGGCGATCGAAGAGCTGGAAAAAGAAGGAATCCGCGGCCTTGCAGTGATGCCTGTGGACAGTGAGGCTGTCCGCGAGAAACTGAATTCTCTTATTGAAGAGAAAAATATTCCGGTAGTAACTTTCAACTCTGACATTGTTGGAACGAGAAGAGCATGCTTCGTGGGAATGGATAACCGCAAGAGCGGCCGTACAGCAGCAGGTCTTCTGGGGATGCTTACCAGGGGCAGCGGCAAGATCCTTATTATCACCGGATATTTCAGCAACCATGTTGATAACCAGCGTGTGGATGGTTTCGTGGAGGAAGCCAAGAGAGCTTTTCCCCATCTGGAGATCGCAGGTGTCCATGGAAGTTTTGATGAGGCATCTGAAGTGGAACATATCATAGAGAATGCCATGATGAGCACATCCGGGATCAGCGGGATCCTGGTGGTATCCGGCGGCCAGGCAGGAGTTGGAAAGGCTTTTGACAAGCTGAGACTGGATCGCAGGCCTTATGTTGTGATCTATGACCAGACACCGAAGAATGAACGCGCCTTAAAAAATGATTCCGTTGATTTCTTGATCGACCAGAATGGATATGTCCAGGGTTACGAACCGCCAAGGATCCTGGCAGACATCCTGACAAAAGGCCAGGAACCGGAGAGAGAATATCTTTTTACAGATATCAAGATCAAAACCAAATATAATCTGTGACCGTGAGTCTCATCAAGCGAGCGGCCATATAGAAAAGACAGAACAAGAAAAGTCTGCAGGATAAAAAACTGCAGGCTTTTTTTACGTTCAGCTGCGTGCTGTAAGCGTGCTAAAATCAAAGACACACAAACACACATATCAACAATAGCCACTTTCACCAAAATAAAACCCATAAAATTGTACAGAATAACAGAAAACAAAGAAAATACAAAGAAGTACTTGCTCAATTTTGAAAAGAGTGCTATATTAACACCATAAGGAACACGCAAGAAAGCACGCATAAGAAATAAGAAAGCACGCAAATAAGTAAAAAAACAACTATCAAACAAAAACGGAGGTAAGATCATGAAGTATATCGAATTTGATGAATCCAGACCAATGGACCTGGTACTCCTTGGAAGAGTTGCCATTGATTTCAACCCTGCTTACAACGACCAGGTGAAAGAAGAGTTCAAACCCCTGAAGAAAGTACATATGTTTGAGAAATTCGTAGGAGGATCTCCTGCAAACATCGCTGTAGGTGTTACCAAACATGGCCTGAAAGCAGGATTCATCGGAAAGGTTTCTGACGATCAGTTCGGTGAGTATGTTGTAGATTATTTTGATGAGAGAGGGATCGATACCTCACAGATCACCAAATGTACAAACGGAGAGAAGCTGGGACTTACCTTTACTGAGATGCTTTCTCCGAAGGAAAGCAGCATCCTGATGTACCGTAACCGCATCGCAGACCTGCAGCTTCATGTAGATGACATCCACGAGGACTACATCAAGAATGCGAAAGCAATCCTCATCTCCGGAACAGCTCTTGCAGAGAGCCCGTCCAGAGAGGCAGCAATCAAAGCAGTTATGCTTGCAAAGAAAGTAAACACAAAGATCATCTTTGATATTGATTACAGAGAATATAACTGGAAGAACGCAGATGAGATTTCTATCTACTATTCCATCGTAGCAAAAGAAGCCGACATCATCATGGGTTCCAGAGAAGAGTTCGACCTTACAGAGAAACTGATCAAAGAAGGTATGACTGATGAGGAGAGCGCAGCTTACTGGCAGGCTAAGAATGCCAAGATCGTTGTGATCAAACATGGTATGAAAGGATCCACAGCATACACCATCGACGGACAAAAATTCAGCATCAAGCCATTCCCGGTTGAGGCAAGAAAAGGCTTCGGCGGCGGCGACGGATATGGTTCCGGATTCCTGTATGGACTGTATCAGGGCTGGGAGATCATCGACTGCCTGGAGTTCGGTTCCGCAGAGGCATCCATGATGGTTAAGAGCAACAACTGCTCCGATTCCCTTCCAGGACCGGATGAAGTTCACGCATTCATTAAAGAAGAAAAAGAAAAATTCGGCGAAATGATCGCAAGAGTATAAAGAAAAGGAGTGAAAAAAATGGCAAAGACAGTAAGAATGACAACTGCACAGGCAATTGTAAAATTCCTGGATAATCAGTACGTTTCCATGGACGGAGTGGAGACAAAATTTGTAGAAGGATTTTTCACGATTTTCGGACACGGCATTGCCGTAGGACTTGGTGAGGCACTGGATACCAACCCTGGTCAGTTAAAAGTCCTTCAGGGAAGAAACGAGCAGGGCATGTGCCACGTTGCAACCGCTTTTGCAAAACAGAACAACCGTAAGAAGATCATTGCTTGTGCATCTTCCATCGGACCTGGAGCTGCAAACATGGTAACAGCCTGCGCAACAGCTACAGTAAACAACATTCCGCTTCTTGTATTCCCGGCAGATACTTTTGCATCCCGCCAGCCTGACCCGGTTCTTCAGCAGCTGGAGCAGAGCAGCAGCCTTGCGATCAGCACAAACGACGCATTCAAGCCAGTCTGCAAATACTGGGATAGGATCACAAGACCGGAGATGGTTATGACAGCTCTTATCAACGCAATGAGAGTTCTTACAGATCCGGCTGAGACAGGTGCATGCTGTATCGCGCTTTGCCAGGATGTTGAGGGTGAGTCCTTTGACTTCCCGGAGTACTTCTTCAAGAAGAGAGTACACAGGATCACAAGACCGGTTGCAGTAGACGAAGAGCTTGAGGATGTGGCAGAGATCATTGCAGGAGCTAAGAAACCGCTTATCGTTGTTGGTGGTGGTGTTCGTTACTCAGAAGCTGGAGAAACAGTTGAGAAATTCTGTGAGGAGTTCAAGATCCCGTTTGGCGAGACACAGGCCGGAAAGAGTGCCTGCCAGTCCAGCAATCCATATTGCCTTGGCGGTATCGGTGTAACAGGAACTTACGCTTCCAACATCATCGGTAAAGACGCAGACGTGGTAATCTCCATCGGTTCCAGAATGTCTGACTTTACAACAAGTTCCAAGCATCTGTTCCAGAACGAGGATGTTCAGTTCGTAAGTATCAACAACTGCAGATTCCACGCATACAAGATGGACGCAGTAAAAGCAGTGGGCGATGCAAAAGTTACTGTAGAAGCACTTGCAGAGAAACTTCGTGCAAGAGGATATAAATCCGCATACACAGATGAGATCGAGAAAGCAAAAGCTGCATGGGATAAAGAGATGGAGCGCCTCGGAAGCATCGAGTACACAGGAGATGATTTTGAGCCGTTAATCAAGGCAAGAGATCCTCGTACCATTCCGGAGTATGTAAAACTTACAAACGGAAAGATCACACAGACAGCAGCACTTGCAGCAATCAACAGAACCATCGATAAAGATGCAACTATCATCACAGCAGGTGGTTCTCTTCCAAGCTGTATGCAGCGTATGTGGAGAACAGACAAACGAGGCGGATATCACGCAGAGTACGGATATTCCTGCATGGGATACGAAGTTGCGGCTACCCTTGGCGTAAAATTCGCAGAGCCGGATAACGAAGTATACTGTGTAGTTGGTGACTCCAGCTTCCAGATGCTCCACAGTGAGATCATGACTATCATGCAGGAGAGACAGAAAGTCAACATCATGGTATTTGATAACTGCGGATTCGGCTGCATCAACAACCTTGAGATGAACCATGGAATCGGAAGTCTTGCAACAGAGTTCCGTTACACAGACGGCAAGAAACCGACAGGAGATCTGATCCCTGTAGATTATGCAAAAGTCGGCGAAGGCTATGGCCTGAAGACATATACCTGCCGCACCATCCAGGAGCTTGTAGATGCTCTGGAAGATGCCAAGAAACAGGATGTTGCGTGCCTCTTTGATCTGAAAGTTATCCCGAAGACCATGACAGACGGATATGAGTCCTGGTGGGATGTAGGAATTGCAACAACATCTGAGAAGGAAAGCGTAAGAAAGGCCTGCGAGGGAGTTATGAAAGGCCGTGAAGAGGCAAGACTGTACTAATCTGGGAGGTAAGAAAATGAGTAAAGTATTTGGTTATCCGGAATATGACGAAAAAGGCGAAAAGATTCTTACAACATACGATAATGAGTACAAGGCCATGATGATGGACATCCGTGTTTACCGTATGAAAGCAGGAGAGACAAGAACATTTTTAAGAGAGGGTGAGGAGACAGCTGTTCTCCTTCTCTCCGGAAATATTACCTATAAATGGAACGGAAACGAAGCCACAGCAACCAGAAAAGACGTGTTCACAGAAGGCCCGTGGTGCGTTCATGGATGCGCAGGAACTGAGATCACAGTTGTTGCGAACGCAGAGTCACAGATCCTTGTTCAGTGCACAAAGAACGAGAAAGATTTCGGCGCAAAACTTTACAAACCGGAAGATGCTCCGTGGGGATATTCCAGCGTAGGCAAATTTGGAAATGTAGCAAAGAGAAGAGTAAACACCATTTTCGACCATGACATCTCACCGGAGTCCAACATGGTACTTGGTGAGGTTCTCAACGACAGAGGAAACTGGTCCGGATATCTGCCGCACAGACATCCGCAGCCGGAGACATACTTCTTCAAATTTGACCATCCAGAAGGATTCGGAGCAAGCTTTGTAGGAGATCAGGTATTCAAGAGTACTGATGAGAGCTTTTCCGCAATTCCTGGAGGAGAGCTTCATCCGCAGGCAGTTGCACCTGGATACCAGATGTACACATGCTGGATGATCCGTCACATTGATGGAAATCCATGGCTGCAGACAGACCGCTGCGAGGATGAGAGATATACCTGGCTTCACGACGCTGAGTTTTAAGAAATCAGAGAGTCAGAATACGGATATGTAAATAACCGGCAGCAGAACGAGGAGAAACCGTTGCTGTCCCAAATAACGGACAGCAACGAACC
>CAVBVT010000069.1:0-6327 GCA_963598855.1 Eggerthellaceae bacterium | reverse complement strand
GCTATTATGAAAGAAATTGTAGTGACTGATCAAGAAGTTGCTGATAAGATACAGCAGTGATTGCATAGAAGGGAGATTTTGACAATGGCAAGAGAATTTATTGTACCTGGAGAAATTATTTCCGGTTCCGGAGCACTGGATATGGCAGAAGGCGCACTGAAGCTCCTTGGTAAAAAAGCCCTGATCGTGACCGATAAAGTAATGATCGACCTGGGAAACTGTGCAAAAGTAGAGAAAGCTCTGACAAACCAGGGCATTGAATACAGCATCTATTCTGATATCTGCGGCGAGCCTACAGATACCATGATCGAAAAAGGCCTGAAACTTTACAAAGATGAAAACTGTGACTTCCTGGTAGCTCTGGGAGGAGGAAGCCCGATCGACTCCATGAAAGCCATCGGCTCCCTGGTAGTAAACGACGGAAGCATTTCCGATTACATGGGAAAAGTGATCGATGTAAAGATGCCGCCTATGGCAGCAATTCCTACAACAGCAGGAACAGGATCAGAGGCAACTCAGTTCACCATCATCACAGATACAAAGAAAGACATTAAGATGCTTCTTAAAGGAAAAGTTCTCATGCCAGACCTTGCCATCATTGATCCGCAGTTCACTATGACAGCACCGCCTAAGATCACAGCAGCAACTGGTCTTGATGCACTCTGCCACAGCGTAGAGGCTTACACATCCAGAAAAGCACAGACACTTTCTGATACTTTCGCAGTATCTGCAGTAAAGAGAATCTTCAAATACCTTCCGATCGCATACAAAGATGGAAAGAACGAAGAAGCCCGTGTGCAGATGTCTGTAGCAGCTCTGGAAGCAGGAATCGCATTCAACAATGCATCTGTAACCATCATCCACGGAATGAGCCGTCCGATCGGAGCTCTGTTCCATGTAGCACACGGACTTTCCAATGCAATGCTTCTGAAAGAGTGCCTTACTTTCGCACTTCCTGGAGCATACGACAGGTTCGGAGCTCTTGGCCGTGATATCGGAGTAGCTGATGCAAACGATTCTGATCAGGAAGCAGCAGAGAAATTCCTGAAAGCAGTAGAGGTGCTTGTAAACGAGCTGGATACCCCAACTCTGGAGCAGTTCGGAATCAATAAAGAAGAGTTCTTCAATGTGATCGATAAGATGGCACATGATGCTATGGACAGCGGAAGCCCGCAGAACACCATGCGTGATGTAACAGAAGAAGAAGTAAAAGAAATCTATAAAAAACTCTGGTAAAAAGCTAAATGTAAACCCAATTTTGCCAGAGATGAGAAGACTCCGGACCGGAGAAAAAGGATCCGGAGTCTTTTTGGCATTGGAGAAGCAGGAACAGCTGCAAAGGAAAGAAAGGCAGGATCTTAAGTGGGAAAAAAATACATATATATTCTGGCGGCAGTTTTATGTCTTGGAAGCCTTTCCAGCTGCGGCCCGTCAGAGAAAAAAACAGAAACATATAAAGCCACGATTGGCGTAGTCACAAAATCAAAAAGCAGCGAATACTGGCTGTCCGTCTGTGACGGAATAGAGGATGCAGCAGAGAAATTCAATGTGGATGTGGTGATCCTTTCTCCTGATGCTGAGACAGAAGAGAGCGTCCAGAAAAACATGATCCAGGATCTTCTGAAAACGGATATCCAGGCACTGGCGGTCTCTCCGATAAACTCTTATGACAGTGAAACCTATGTAGAGGAAGCAAGGGAAAAAGGAATCTCTGTATATGCCTGTGACACCCCGCTGGAAGATTCGGATGTACCCTATATTGGGATCGATAATGAAAAACTGGGCTATGAGCTGGGCGAAAAGCTTGCCGAAGCACTGAACCACAAAGGAAACATTGGAGTGATCGCCGGAGATTTCCAGCAGGCCGGACACAGGATGCGTGTCACCGGATTTGAAAAATATATGGAAAAAGAACCCGGGATCAACATAGAGATGGTACGTAACGGCTACAGCAATATGCGTGTTTCCCAGAAGGACGTGGATGAGATCCTCGCAAAATATCCGGATATTGACGGAATCATGACAACAAGTGCTGTAACAGCCCTGGGACTTTCAGAGGCCATGGAAGGAAAGGGAGTCTCCATAGTTTCCGTGGATGCCCAGGAAGATGCCTTAAAAGCAGTAAAAGAAGGCCAGATCGTAGCTCTGGGTGCTCAGTCCGGTTATCAGATCGGTTATGAGACCATTAAATATATTGTAAATGATCTGGAAGGAAATGGGACAGGAGAGGATGAGATCCTGGATTCCCAGGTGCTTACCATCGAAAATATAGACACCTATATGGAAGAGCCCTAAGATTTTTTTATGGTGTGTCCAAAAATAAAACACAAAACATAAAAATAGAACACAGAAAAAACAGAAACAGAATCACTTTGGTACAGATTTAACAGACAGGTAAAAATAATACCGAAAAAACTAAAATTTATCACACTTTGATAATCCTGCATTTTCGATAAAATATAATCATCAAAAGGAAATCGGAAACGAAAAAAACGAAAAGAAATGAAAGGGCGGGATTGTTAAGATGGAGAAGAAAAAACTTTCGGTATCAACGAGGCTGTGTTATGCTGGAGGAGATGTAGGATGTAATATCGTGTTCGGAATGATTGGAACACTGCTGACACTGTTTTACACAGATTATGTAGGAATCAGCGCAGCGACAGTCGGACTTGTCATGCTGCTTTCCAGGTGTTTTGACGGATTTTCAGATCTGGTAATGGGAGTAATTGTAGAGAGAACCAATTCCAAATGGGGTAAATCAAGACCCTGGCTTCTGTGGATGAGCGTTCCGTTTGCACTCTCAGCAGTACTGCTTTTCACAGTACCGCGCACAACCGGGATGATTCAGTTTTTGTATCTGTTTGTAACTTATAATTTCTGTACAACCATATGCTATACAGCAATAAATCTTCCATATGGAAGCCTTTCCTCAATGATGATCCGCGAATCATCTGAGAGAGATAAACTTAGTGTTATGAGGATGGGCCTGTCTCCTCTTGGGAAGATTGTTGCAGCAACCTGTACACTGCCACTTGTAAAACTTATGGGAAATGATCAGGCTGCATGGATCAAAGTTATGAGTGTATGGGCAGTGCTTGCACTGGTTCTTCTGCTTCTCTGCTTCTTCAAATGTGAAGAGAAAGTTCAGATTGAGGCAAGAAAGAAAGACGAGAAACTTCCGGTTCCTACCATGCTGAAAGCACTTTTTACAAACCAGTATTTCTGGTCAGTTATGCTTCTGTGGACAGTACAGAGTGTATCCTTTACAATTACAGGAACCATTCTTCCGTACTACTGTAAATATATTTTCAACAATGATACATGGATGTACAGTGCACTGTTTCTTACAGAGACACTGGTTCTGGTAGCAGGAATCTTTGTCTGCTCACCGTTAATTAAAAAATTCGGAAAAAGAAATATCGCATTTGTCGGTGGATTTATCGCACTTGGAGGACAGCTTCTGTTCTTCCTGAATCCATACAGCTTCGGATTTATGGTTATGAGCTGTGTAACACGTGCCATCGGACTTGCACCGCTGAACGCAGTTGTATTCAGCATGGTTGGCGATGTAGTAGAGTTTGGACAGTGGAAAAACCACATCCGTCAGGAGAGCCTGATCTTTGCAGGCGGTTCCATTGGAACAAAAGTTGGTGCAGGTCTTGCATCAGCAGTGATCACAGGTCTTTTAAGCAGTTCCGGATATGTAAGTTCTTCCGTGGGAATTTCCGCACAGCCGGAGACAGCACTTGAGATGATCGTTTCTCTTTACAAATTCGGACCGATCCTCATTGCAGCAGTGATCATCGTAACACTCTTTGGATACAAGCTTGACAAGATGTATCCATCCATCATGAAAGAACTTACAGAGCGCGAGGCACACGGACAGTTATGATCAATTTGTAAAACATATATTCAACCAGAAACAGGAAATCCGGCAGGGGTAAAAACACTCCTGCTGTTTCCTGCGTTTACGAGAAGGGAGGAGTCTTATGTTAAAAAGCATCCGGGGAAAGATCCTGCTGGCGATCCTGGCAGTTACCATGTTTACCGCCTGTTCCATCACGGTGGTGTTTTATTTAAGGGCAGCAGGGATGATCGAAGAGAACTATTCCGGGCTTCTTTACGGCCGGATGCAGCAGACAGTGAAAGATATGGACGAATCCCTGAAAGAAATCTATTATGTAGATACGAGAGCAGCCTGGGATGAAACTCTTCGGAAGAATGCACAATCCTATATCCGTACCGGGAATGAGCGGTTTCTGGAAAATGTGGCAGAAGTCCTTAGAAGCCACAGCCGGGAATATAAGAATATCAATTCCCTGTACTTTGTTTTTCCGGATGCGAAGATGGCAGTGACATCTGAGGAATTTCCGGTAAGCAAGCAGGAGCTTGACAGTACTCTGGTGCAGAAACTGAAAGAAGAGCAGGAGAAGGATTCTTTTCCAGTTCTTATGGAATCTGTGATCCATGAAGGGGAAAGTTTTCTTTCTGTGATCCAGAAAGTGGAAGATGACAATGGAGATATTCTGGGATATGTGGCAGCAGATATCAAAGAGAGAACTATTTATTATGAATATCTGGAGGCTGTTAATGATGAGAAGATCACAAGAGTTCTTCTTGTAGATGGAAATAATGAAGTTGTTACCTCTGCGGAATACAGTGATCTTGGAAAAACATTTGCAGAGATCACAGACCATAATGTTCCTGACCATAACGGATATTCAGAAAAAGACGGAGTCCTTTCTTTTTTCAGCAGGGGAAGTTTTTCTGACTGCGGACTGTATCTGGAAGTACCGAAAAAAGAAGTGCTCAGCGGACTTTCCCAGATCAGGCTTTTTCTGATCGGAATTTTTGGCACATTTTTTGTAGTCGCTGTGCTGCTGGCCCTGTGGCTTTCCAGAGTGGTATGCGGGCCGCTGAAATCCATGACCAGCACAGTGGAAAAAGTCGGGGAAGGAGACTTAAGCCTCCGTACAGAAGTTGTCACAGCAGATGAGATCGGAACTCTTGGAAAAGAGTTCAATCATATGTTAGACTATATTGAAGATCTGATCGCGAAAGTGATCGAGGAGGAACAGCAGAAAAAGGATGCGGAGCTGGAGGCACTGCAGTACCAGATTACGCCGCATTTTATGTACAATACACTGAATTCCATCAAATTTGCTGCCTTCCTGAAAGGAGAGAAGGAGCTGGCAGGGCTGATCGGGGATTTTGTGGAGCTTCTTCAGGCCAGCATCAATAAAAAGGGAAGTTTTCTCTCTGTGGCAGATGAGATCCATATTCTCAAGAATTATATCCATCTTCAGGATTTCCGCTACCAAGGAAGCTTCCAGGTGGAGTATAATATTTCAGAGGAAGCGTACAGCTGTTATATTCCGCGTCTGATCCTTCAGCCCCTTGTGGAGAATGCGCTTCTCCACGGGATCGATATCAAGAGACAGAAGGGCAAGATCTGGATCAGCGGAAAAGTGGAAGAGGAAAGGCTGATTCTTGTTGTTGCAGATAACGGACGGGGAATGACAGAGGAAGAGATCCGAAATCTTTTTAACAGCCATGCGAAAAAAACAAACGGACTTTCCGCAGTGGGAGTCCCCAATGTAAAAGAACGCCTGGAACTTTATTACGGAGAAAAAGGCGGAATGAAATACGACAGCAGCAGTGATGGTACCACAGTTACTGTTTTTCTGCCTGCGATTTATGATATACCGGAAGAAGGGAGGAAAAACTGATGTACAGAACACTGGTGGCAGATGATGATTTTCTTGTAAGAAGTTATCTCAAGACACTGGATTCCTGGGAAAAAGCAGGATATGAGATCGTGGATGATGCGGAGGACGGAGAGGAAGCATATACCTTTCTTCAGAAAGAAAAGATCGACGTGCTTGTAACAGATCTTTCCATGCCGGTGATGGATGGCATTGAGCTGATCCGAAAGATCCGGGAAGAAAACCGGGAGATCTACATTATCGTACTCAGCTGCCACGATGATTTCGAATATGTAAAAGAAGCCATGCGTCTTGGTGCAGATGAGTATGTACTTAAGAACAGTCTGGACGAAGACAGCCTTTACGAAACTCTGGAAAAATCTGCCCGTCTTATTGAGAACCGCAGGAGAAAAAGTCAGGAGCAGGCACAGACCAGAAAGCTGATCCGTTTGGGAAGCCATGCCCTGAAATATTATTTTTTCAATGGACTGATCTCAGGAACCCTGAAAGGACAGACCCGTGAGGAGAAACGTGTGGAAGCCGGCATCATGGGAAAATATTTCAACAGTGCCGTGATCTGCATGTTTATGGAAAAATGGGCGGAGAAGGAGAGGCAGTGGAC
>CAVBVT010000068.1:12664-15717 GCA_963598855.1 Eggerthellaceae bacterium | reverse complement strand
TTCGGAAGATGTGATACACTTTATTTCGTAATCTGACTTAACTAAATGCCATTGAATATTGCTCCTCGATAATAGATTTATACAATCCCCCAGTCCTCAAACAGCTTTCCTGCCCACAGACCCGGCGGATATTAGCGATCCATATTCACTGTGTAAGCTTTACACATGGATCTGGCTGAATACCTTACCGATCGGTTCTTTAATAAGAAGATCCGCATACTTATCTCTTGGTGTCGGTGCCTTGTTGATCAAGGCGAGATGGTCTCCTCTGAAATAGTCGATCAGCCCTGCTGCCGGATACACAGCCAGGGATGTCCCGCCGATGATCAGCACCTGTGCCTCTGAGATGGCTCTCACAGATTCCTGGATCGTATGATCGTCAAGTCCTTCTTCATAGAGAACCACTTCCGGCTTGATAATACCGCCGCAGTCACATTTCGGAACACCTTTCGCAGCTTTCATATACTTAAAATCATATGGTTTGCCGCATTTCATACAGCGATTCCGGTAAACGCTTCCATGAAGCTCCAGAACATTTTTGCTCCCTGCCATCTGGTGCAGATTATCAATATTCTGGGTGATCACTGCCTTAAGCTTTCCGGCTGCTTCCATCTCTGCAAGCTTCAGATGGGCTGCATTGGGCTTCGCTGTATCGCAGAGCATTTTGTCCTGATAGAATTTAAAAAACTCCTCAGGCCTGCGCATAAAAAATGTATGGCTTAAAATCGTCTCCGGCGGATAATCATACTTCTGATTATAAAGTCCGTCCTGGCTCCGGAAATCCGGGATTCCGCTCTCTGTGGAAACTCCCGCGCCTCCGAAAAATACGATATTGTCACTCTCATCTATGATCTTCTGTAATTTTTCGATCTCATTTCCCATATCTTTCTTCCTCCCATCTGTTCCGCCAGACCCTGCCTGCTTCGCCATCTGCACCAGATCTCCCAGCACAGCATCAGCCTTACTGCGGATCTACTGCATTCACCTGTTTTCCCTGTACTACAAAACGGGTTGCCTGATTTCCTGTACATGTAGACAATGTAACGATCTTATCTTTCTTGTCAGCATCTTCCTCTGCTGCATCTGTCTTGATCTCGGAATTCTTGAGCATTTTTTTCTCATATTCCAGGAATTCCTTTCCAGGACCTTTAAACAGCGTGTAGGTATCGCTGTTCACTGAGGTTGTGTATGCTGAAATGATCTCATAACGGTAATCTTTCTCTGGTGTAAGGATCCAGAAGTACTTGCTGGTATTATAAAGAGTTTCATCTTCTCTGTATTTCTTCAGCATTCCAAACATGGAACCATTCTTCATATTGTGTCCGTACACCAGTGTATTACAGTCGCTGAAATCTCTTTTGTTCTCATAATCAATAAAGATCGTTCCCGCAAAATTGTAGTTCTTCTCATATGTCTGGTGGAGATAAGTGCTGTTATCCTTTCCCTGTACTACCGGATAGCTGATCTGCGGCAAAGCTTCCATATAGATCCAGCCGATCACATCGTCATTAATACTCTTCAGTGAAGAAAAATCAATGCTTATCGGTGCTGTCGGCTGCTCATCCGGCTGTCCCAGCTCCTCCACTTCATCGGGATCACGTTCTGTCACTGCCATTTCTGAGATACTGTTATACTCGTCCGTTCCCTTTTTATATTCCGTATAAATATGGTATAGATTAAACGCTGCATAACAGAATACACAGATCGCCGCGATCAGTACCAGGGTCAGAATGTAATCTCCTGCTGTTTTTTTCTTTTTTGTGTTGTCTTTCCTGCTCATAATCACGCTCCTTTGACCTGTCAGGATTTTCTGGTTTCTGTATTCATTATAAATATCCCTCTGTTTTCTTGCAACTGTTTTTGTTTTTTGCTCTCTTTATGCACAAGAAACAGCTCCGGAATGGGCGTCCGGAGCTGTCTGTCAGGTATGTTTATTTTTCGGAGCTATGCTTTTCTCAGGCCAGTTCTTTACCTGTGAGCATCTTATACGCCTGGAGATATTTCTCGATGGTCTTGTCCACGATCTCCTGAGGCAGTGTCCAGTCATTATCCGGATTGGCTTTCAGCCAGTCACGGGCAAACTGTTTGTCAAAAGATGGCTGGCCATGTCCTGGTTCATAGCCTTCTGCCGGCCAGAAACGGGAGCTGTCCGGTGTCAGCATCTCATCACCGATCACCATGTTGCCGTCCTCATCAAGGCCAAACTCAAATTTCGTATCTGCAATGATGATACCCTTGCTGAGTGCATACTCTGCACATTTCTTATAAAGAGCGATGGTATTGTCGCGAAGTTTCTCTGCATACTCGCGGCCTTTTCCAGGGAAGTATTTCTCAAGATGATCAATGCTCTGCTCAAAAGAGATGTTCTCATCATGATCACCGATCTCAGCTTTGGTAGATGGTGTGTAGATCGGCTCAGGCAGCTTGTCAGATTCCTTAAGGCCTTCCGGAAGCTTGATACCGCATACAGTACCGTTCTCTTTATAGCTTGCCCAGCCGCTTCCTGTGATGTATCCACGAACGATACACTCGATTGGCAGCATGTTCAGCTTACGGCACATCATGGATTTTCCTTCGAATTTCTCCTGCTGGAAAAATTCCGGCATATCCTTTGTATCTACAGAAATCATGTGGTTAGGAAGGATGTCCTCTGTCATGTCAAACCAGAATTTGGACATCTGGGTCAGTACTGCACCTTTCTTTGTGACTTCGTTATTTAAGATCACGTCAAAGCAGCTGATACGGTCTGTTGCAACCATGATCAGGCTGTCGCCGTTATCATAGATCTCACGTACTTTACCTTCTTTGATTGGTTTTAATTCCTGCATTTTTTCACACCTCATCATTCGGTTTTTTGGTTTATTGCTTTCAACGCAATTACCGTATCACCTTGGAAGCCCTTCTGTCAAGACGCCAGGCCCTTTTCAGTCATAAGTATTCGTTAAGGGATCATTCATTTTTTTAATAGTGCTTCACATTCTTCCTGAAGTTTCTTCTCCTGTTTCCTGTAAAGAAGCTTCTCGCTGTATATAAAATACGGCTCACAGCCATAC
>CAVBVT010000068.1:0-12654 GCA_963598855.1 Eggerthellaceae bacterium | reverse complement strand
CTCCCTGATAAAGGCATCTGCATGACTGTTCCTGGTCAGTCCGGTGACAAAAAGCACCATCTCCTGGCCATCACCGAATGCTTCTTTCATAAAAGAAAAAGCACGTTCCAGTTCCTGGCTGATCCGCTGTGCACAGTCCTTCCGCCTCTCTACCATCTCTCCAAACAATTCTTTGATCCGTTCAAAACCGGTTTCCGCATCTGTAATATGTTCTTTTCTCACTGTAAGGCTGAAGGCTTCCAGTGCCTGTATCACAGACGCCTCCTGCGTTTCCTGCGTCTCTGAAAGAAGCTCTGCATCCAGACGCACGCCAAGGCTCTTTTTCTTGATATCAATAAACTCATCCAGCGCAGTCATATCTTTCCTCTCGCTGAGAAATGTTTTGAAATGAAGAAGCTCCTGATATATCCTTTCTGTCTCCCCATCCAGTTTTTCATAGGAAAGAAAGCTTCCGTTCAGCCCGTCAAGAAGAAGGCCTGTCACAAGAAAACGCTCCTCAAAGGAAGCATCCTGAGCCATTTTTTCCCGCTGTATCCTCTCATCTTCCGGCATTGCCCCGGAAAGTATCCGATCCAGTCCATAGTCCATTCCGTACTTCCGATACAGCTGATAACTGGCAAAAAAGCTCCTCGCGATCTCATCCCTGCAAAGATACTCACTGATCAGATTCTCCGTGATCTTGACATCCAGTTCCTCATAAGCTTTCAAGATCTCCGAAAGATCTTCCCAGCCTCGTGCTGTTACAAAAAACTTCCCGTCTACTGTATTCTCAACTGAATAAAAATGATCTTTCTTCATGCTGAGATAAGAAAGGATCGCGCCATGGATCCCTTTTTTCCAGGCATATTCCATCCACACATCAAGATCTGCCTCTATATCCATCCTGCGCACACGGTCCAGTGTCACAATATCAAATTCCCGGACAGATTTATTATATTCCGGCGGGTTTCCGGCTGCTGCGATCAGCCATCCTTCCGGTACGCTGTGGCTTCCAAATGTCTTATTCTGAAGAAACTGCAGCATCGTAGGTGCAAGAGTCTCGGATACACAGTTGATCTCATCAATAAACAGAATTCCTTCTTTTTTTCCTGTGCGCTCCATGCAGTCGTATACAGAAGCAATGATCTCACTCAAAGTATATTCCGTAATGCTGATTTCTTTTCCGTTATAGCAGCGGATCACGATTCTTGGAAGGCCTACCGCGCTCTGTCTTGTGTGGTGGGTGATGGTGTAGGCCACAAGCCCCACATTACATTCCTCTGCCACCTGTTCCATAATAGCTGTTTTTCCGATTCCAGGAGGCCCCATGAAAAGAATGGGACGCTGTCTCAGTTTGGGAAATGTGTAATGTCCGCGGGCATCTTTTTTGTTGTATGCAAGTAATGTGTGTTTGATCTCTTCTTTTGCTTCTTTTATATTCATGGTCTGTGGCGCACTCCTTCCTGCTCTGCCACAAGGCGGATCGCCCATGGCGGAACAAGTTCCATTTTTTCTGTTTTATGCAAAAATACAAATGCTGTCTCATAATCCGGCTTGCTGCCAGGATAAATTCCATCCCCGTCCGTAAAATAGATCAGGGCCTTGAGACGCTTTATTTCCTTCTTCCCCTGCTGCTCCTTCACATATTTGAATACAGGCCGGAAATCGGTTCCTCCCCGCCCCTGGATGGTGATATTCCTGCTGTATTCCTTCCATTCATCCTCAGAGTGGATGACTTTTACATCCTGGATGCAGCAGTCGCACTGAATGAGATACACTTTCATCTTATGGAAAAAATTCTCTTTTTCACTGAGTATGGAATAGGTTTCTCCAAGGAATCTCCGCACAGTTTCCCCGTCGCAGGAACCAGATGTATCAATGGCGATCACCAGCTCCTCAAGCCGGTTCACTTCCTTATATTCCAGCGGTTCGATCAGGGGAAGGTTCCCGTAATATTCCATTCCGTAATTGTAAAAAATATAATCAAAGCTTTCTGTGTCCAGTTCCACTTCCTCCCGCAGTACGGAAAACTGCCGGAGAAATTTCTTATAATCATATTTTCCTGATTTTACAGGTCCTGCCTCTTCCTGCTGATCCCCTTTCTGGGTTCCTCTCCGTTTTCTGTGATCCTGCCGGTTTGCAGCCGTGTAAGAAAGCAGTCTGTTCCATTTCTCTTTGGTCTTTTTTCCCTGTTCTCCTGTACAGTGATCCCATAGAGTATGATCGTCAAAATGAAAGGCTTCTTCCATTTCTTCCAGCCGGAATGGAAAAGTTTCTTCTTTCAGTTTCCTGCAGATCTTCTCTGCGGAATCTGCCTGTCCGCCCAGCATCTGAAGAACTTTTCTCCGTACTTCATTCTCCGGAATTCTTAATGAATGGATCTTCTCTCTGGTGATGATCTGCTCTGCTGCGATATCACAGGCCAGATTCCACATCCGTTTATCCTCCTGATTTTCCCTGAAAATATGAAGATACAGACAGTGGAGCAGCATATGCAGGTATCCTCTTCTCACTGCTTCCGGCTTTTTCACATAAAGTTCCAGAAGATATTCCGGAGAAAAAAGAAAGGCTTCTCCATCTGTGCCGATGGTTCTCGTCTGGTCAGAAGCTTTCCCCGAAATACAGGCAAAAGCACCGTCCAGATACGGAAAATAGTAGTACAGTTCGTTCCTGGCATTTTCCAGGATATGTATTCCCAATTCTTCCTGTTTCCGATCCAAAGCCGCCCCCTCCTTTCATTCCGATCCGCTTTCGCTGCACAGCAAATCTACGCCGGATAACAGCTTCACAGTTTACTGTTTTCTCTTACAGTTCAAATTTCTTCTCTTTAAATCCGTATTTTTCTTTCTTTAAATGCAGCAGACCCATCAACGCTGCTGGTCTCCGCCATTCCTCTGCAAGCTTCAGAAACACTTCCAATTCCCGTTCTCCGAACCATTCATTCTCATAAAGCTTCTCGATCTTTTCCCAGTCATCTTCCAGGATCAAGCGTTCCACTGCCGGACGTATCCGCTTCTTCAGATAGGCACCATATTCTTCACGTTCCTCATCTGTCACTTCTTCTGTAAAAAAATATCCCCGTAAAGCAACTGCCAGCCGCAGCGGCTCCTGTTTGGTGCTTCCAAACTTCCGGTAAAGATGAAATGCCTCTGTCACGGCATCCTCATTCTCTGCCCGCATCTCAAGAGCATTCGCAGCGACTTCCACATCTTTCTGAAAACGGCTAAGTTCTGTCATAGTGATCCCTCCTGTCCGATGTCTGTTTATACCATTTCGAAGAATACTTTTGTATGACATTATCATATCACGGGCAGACTTATTTGAAAATTGTTTTTCACAAAAAAGTGGCCGCTACTGCCTGTTTTTAAGGTAGTAGCGGCCACTCAAATGTACTATAATTTCTGAAACCACTTAGGTATAGTCTGGGATAATCTTACCAGCTTTCCATCCTTATAAATCGCAAACCGTTTAAACTTTTCTGTATTATCATAGAAAACTGTCAGATCACACTCTTCCAAAATCAATTTCAGATTTCGAAAAGACTCTTCATACCTCTTTTCAATATCTTTCTCTGGAATTCCATGACCACCTCTGCGTACTCTGTCTGCAACTCTCTGCTTTGCAATATCAACAGAATCCACACCTACATAATGCAGTTCAATCATATATCCCTGTTGTTTTGCTCTCTGAATGTTTTTTATGATAGATTTTCCGCACAGTGTGCTCTCCTGGTTAAAAGAAATTCCCTCTGAAAAATATCTGTCAATTAACTTTACAGCCCTTTTTCCTGCTTTTAAAACATCTGATAAATTTCTCCAGTCACCAAATTCTCTCAAAATTTCATCAGTATTCACTCGCGGCATATTCTGCATATTTGGCAATGTCTGATAAAGTGTAGATTTTCCAGCTCCATTTACCCCGCCAATCACAATATACTTTTTCATTTAAAATAAATTCCCCGCTATCACCTGCTTCTGTTTCTTCTGGAGCAAAAAATCTCCAACCAATTGATAAAACTGCCTCTGTTCTTCTGTATCTGCTTCCAGAATAAGCTGTAATGTATCTTCCGGATTTAGTTTTTCTATTTCCTGATATATTTTTTCAAATTTTTTCACATCACACATAAGCAAGCCTCCTCAATCATGTAAAACATAGCACATAACAGGCAAATACATCTTTTCTTAAAATTATTGTAACACAACATCAAAAATCTCTCAACCGCTCAGATTCCTTTCTTATAAAGAATAAACGAATAGATCATCGGCACAAAAACTGCCATCAGGATCACCACCAGGACAACTTCTGTTTTCAGGAGCAGTGAATTGATAAGAAAAAGTACGCCTGACACGATCAGTACCCATCCCGCCATGCGGTTGGTACGGTTCCAGTTCTCCTCGCTGTTTAAAGTCCAGGGAAGCTTCATTCCCACTGTGTAATTCTGCTTCACCTTATGGATGTAATTTCCAAGAATGATAAACATAATACCAACCATGATATTTATGATCATCCCCATATCAATGTCCATTCCCAGTGCAAGACCATAGATCGACATGCAGGTGATCACGGAAACCACCGGAACCAGCCACAGGATCATGTTAAAAATACGCCTGTTGATATTTTTTCTCTTCGGATCATTGGCTGTGACGATCACACAAAACAGATGCACCAGCAAAAGCAGAAACGGAATTCCAAAAACTGCCTCCGGCTTGCTGCTCCAGCCATTTGCCAGGTTGTGCTGGTCAAAATGTGTTGCAATCTTCTCAGGCAGCTGATTCCACAGAACGATTCCGGCCAGAGACGGCGAAATTGTAAGGATACTGCCTGCGATAAGAGACATTTTATACTCTTTCATAAATTCTTTTCTTTCCTTAATCTTCATCATTATTTCCTCCTTTCAGATCACTGAGCCACAGAAGCAGTTCCTCCACCACTGTAGTATTCAGTTCATAATACACAAAATTCTTCACCTTCGTCTCCCACACCAGATCAGCCTTCTTCAATATCTTCAGATGATAAGATATCGTCGCTCCCGTCATATCAAAATGCCCGCTGATCTCCCCAGCCGACATTTTCCCTTTTTTCAGAAGCTGCAGGATCTCTCTCCGTACAGGATCAGAAAGTGCTTTGAAGGTCTCAGCAAACGCCATACGCTTTCCTCCTTCTTTATTAGTATTTAGAAATATTTCTAAATAGAATATAGCATCCTTATATTTTATCATCAATATCTATTTAGATTTTTTTCTAAATAGTTACATTTGTCATAACCTTAATTTTCTCCCGCCGAAAAAAAACGAGGATACCGACCATCGCCCCTGCGACTTTACGATATCCTCATTCAAGATTGAGCAACCATATTCTGTTTTCCCCTCTGCAAAACTACCTCATGCAAAAATCAAGACTGGATGTGATCTCCGGTGCAAGCTCCGGCACATGTGCACAGAAGTCCATTTCTCTTCCAAGGCCAATAGCCGCAACTCCGAGAATCGATTTACCATTTACAGTTCTGTGTCCTCTTTTCAAATCAACTGCAAATGGAAAATGCTCTGTCACATCAAGAAAACGGTTTACTTCTTCCATGGTCTCAAACTGTACTTTTCTTACTGTCATCTGTACTTCACCTCTTTTCTTTATCTATACTACCATTTTACTATGAAATATTTGTGTGTATAGAGTAAATTTTTTATAAAAAAGGTGGAATTTTTAGATGTTATCTTTTTCTTTTTCTGTTACAATATAAAAAAACAACACCCAGGAGGTATCAAAATGTCAAAAAAGAACCTTATCGCAGGACAATCCGGCGGACCAACTGCAGCGATCAACAGCAGTCTTTACGGTGTGGTATCCGAGGCACTGAAACATACAGAAGAAATTGACCACGTTTACGGCATGGTCAACGGCATCGAAGGATTTTTAAACGGTACTGTCCTTGATTTCCAGGAATCACTTCCAGGAGAAAAGCTTCAGGCACTTACCTGGACGCCAGGTGCATATCTTGGTTCCTGCCGCTACAAGCTCCCGGAATCTCTGGAGGATCCGGTTTATCCTGAACTCTTCCGTAAATTCGAGGAGATGAACATTGGCTGGTTCTTTTATATCGGAGGCAACGATTCCATGGATACTGTCAGCAAGCTTTCCCGCTATGCCGCAAAGACCGGCAGCGACATCCGTATCCTTGGCGAGCCTAAGACCATTGACAATGACCTTGTAAATACAGACCACACTCCAGGTTTTGGAAGTGCAGCACGCTATGTTGCCTCCACAGTAAGAGAGATCACCCTGGATGCCTGCGTCTATGAGAAAAAATCTGTCACCATCATCGAGATCATGGGACGTCACGCAGGATGGCTCACCGGCGCAGCAGCTCTGGCCCGGAAATATACAGGCGACAACCCTCTCCTTATTTACCTTCCGGAAACTGATTTTGATGTAGAAGAATTTCTCCAGAAGGTCAGTGCTTCATTTGAGAAAAACTGCAACGTCGTTGTCTGTGTATCCGAGGGAATCCACGATAAAGACGGCACTTTCATCTGCGAATACGACAGTGCCGCCGGTACTGATGCTTTCGGCCACAAGATGCTTGCAGGCTGCGGTAAATACCTGGAGAACCTTGTCCGCAGCCGCCTCGGCGTTAAAGCCCGCTCTGTAGAGCTTAATGTAAGCCAGCGCTGCTCCGCATCCATGCTCTCCGAAACTGACCAGCAGGAAGCGATCCTCGCCGGTGAATTCGGCGTGCAGGCAGCCCTGAACGGTGAAACCGGAAAGATGATTACTTTCAAGCGCCAGAGCGACGCACCATACTCCATGAAATGCACCCTTGAAGATGTAAATGCCATCTGCAACGAGGAGAAAACAGTCCCTGTGGAATGGATCACAGCCGACGGCTCCAATGTCACAGAAGACTTCATCCGCTACGCCCGCCCGCTGATCCAGGGAACTGTGGAAGTTCCGGTTGGTGAAGATGGACTGCCGGCATTTGTGTACCGGAAATAAATATTAAAGGAGCTGTCGCTTTAACGATTAAAAAATCGTGAAGCGGCAGCTCCACTTGATTATAGTATAGCATAGATTGTCAACATATTGGGATACTTTTACAATGCAAAGAAGAATCACAATTTCTCACGTCAGCAGCTCAAACGTATGATACAGATCCACCTTCCCATACCCCCACTCTGGATTGGGATACTGCATGTTTTCTTCTCTTCTTGCGCCTCGCTGGAGATAATATTTTACACTGCTTCCTGTAAAAAACTGCTGATTATTCCGTATAATGGCCCATTCAAACAAAAGTGCTGCGATTCCGGCTGTCTGGGCGGCTGCGATGCTGGTGCCGGAACGTGTTCCGTAGCCGCCTCTCACCAGCGGAACTTTCACGTTTACACCCGGAGCAGCCAGGTGCGGCGTTACCATTCCATCCGGTGTATATCCCCGCCCGGCAGCTATATAGATGCTTCCGTCCCTGTGCTGGTATGCTGTGGCTGTAATGCTGTTTCTGGCATCTCCCGGTGCCGTTACTGTTGTATAAGGGGACGGTTCCAGAAAATACGTATCCTGTGAGATCAGGCCTTCCACCGGAAGCCACATATGGAACTGTACGTTCTGTCTGTTTCTGGCCTGGGTAAAAATCTTCCAGATTCCTGCTGCCGGATGAAAAAAACGCACATAGATAAGGGAATATCCAGTCTGCCTCTCAATCATAATATAATTCACATACACCTTTGTCTCCACAAAAACAAAGGAAAGTTCCTGGGTTCTTGCTCCTATGGAACTGCTCACTTCCAGAATCTCTCCTGTCGGCGACTGAATGGAAATACTGTATATCTCCGGTGACTCACCCCAGAACTCCAGGGTAAAACCTTGCTCACGCTCTGCCACCCGGAGCTCCGTCACAACATTATCTCTCCCCTGGGAAAAAATCCCGGTGCTGTGATTCCTCGTATTCCCCTCATTACCAGCTGCCACAGATACTGATACCTGGGAAAAATTTACCACATAATCCACATACTGGCTCAGTGCATTTGCCCCAAGATGCGCGCCCTGACTGCTGCCGATCCCCAGACAGATAGAAAGAGGCATCCCCAGTTCTTTTGCCCACCGGATGGCAAACGCAATGGCCATCATCACATCATCTTCCTGAAAAACCTCTGCATCCGGAGGATAGAGATAAAAATTCCTCAGATACTGTTTGGCCGATTTTACTTTTATAATGATAAGTGTTGCCTCAGATGCTGCACCTGTGAAATTCTCTCCCGGAACCATATTTCCGGCGGCAATGCCTGCCAGTGCCGTACCGTGGCCGTTGGTATCCCGGGACGGCACGATGGAAAACGGATCCTCGGAATCCAGTGCCAGGTCGATATCTTTTTTTCGGAACAATCTGCCATACGGAACTTCTGTATCTACCAGAGCGGTCTCTTTCTCCAGAAGACCATTACCTCCTCCATTTTCTGATTCCAGCTCCTGTTCGTCCTGATTCTTTTCCCCGGCTTCCCTCATTTTCCCTTCATCTTCCAGTGACTGATCCCATAAATACGCGATCCTGGACCCGCTTGCATTTCGAAACACCTCATTCTGATAATCGATTCCCGAATCGATCACAGCCACAGCTGTCCCTTTCCCTCTCAATTTAAGATAAGGATGGTCATGCAGCCTGGTAATTCCCGATGCACCTGCAGCATCCATGTCCATATATGTATAACATTTCGGGATCGAATTGTAGGATGTTCCGGTAATCTCCAGCTCCCCGATATTTTCCAGCGGCACATAAAGAATCCCGAAAATCTCATTAATCGCCTGAAAAGTTATTCCCGGAAAAAGCTCCATAGTATTCTCCACATTCTGCATATATTTTACGATAAAATCCCCGAAGTGCTCACTCTGTGCCGGGTTTTCCGGCTGCACTCCGGGGATCTCATCCTCCTCAGTTTCCATATCAAATTCAAAATCTTCTTTTCTAAGCATGGCAGTCCTGCTTTCGCCTTTTTCATAGATGTATGCAAAAACAGGCTGTCCTTATTCCTCATCTTTCCCCCTGCTCACCAGTACTAACATCACAACACCTGCAATTCCCGTAAAAATACTGATAAACTGGGAAGTTGATAAAATTCCAACACTTCCTCTGATAATATCCCCTCTGAAAAATTCAATGATAAAACGTCCCACACTGTAAAAGATCAGATAACAGGCCGTCACCTGTCCGTCTGATTTTTTGTTCCGGGCGATTATCACAAGCAGAAGAAAATGCAAAAAATCAAGCCCGCTGGAATAAATCTGCGTAGGGATCAAAGCTACATGATCCGGCGCATAAGCTGACTCCTGAAAAGTTACGGATAGAATCCCTTCCGTCTCCTTTCCATAGCAGCATCCAGCCAGAAAACATCCGATACGGCCAAATCCCTGAGCCAGTGCTACAGACGGCAGGATCACATCTGCATACTTAAAAAAGGTCAGTTTTTTGATCCGGCAGTACAGCCATCCGGTAAAAATTCCTCCAATAATACCGCCAAATACCACAAAACCTGAACTTAATGTTTCCATCATAAATCCCGGATCTGCTGCAATCGATTTCCACTCTGTGATCCAGAACAGAATTTTTGCCGCAAAAAATCCTCCAAGCAGGCACCACAGGATCATAGGAAAAATCTGATCACTGTCAAGTCCCTGTTTCTTCGATCTGTACTCCGCAGTCAGACAGCCTGCCACAATTCCAATGGCGATCATCAGGCCATATCCATACACGGTAAACGGCCCGATGGTAAGAAGTTCATTTTTCATCTGTCCCCTCCTGATATCTCACCTGCATGCTGAAAAAATTCCCACAGCTTTGCATTTGCATGATCATTTAATGCGCTGTTTCCTGGTTCAGCGGCATCGCACTCTCCGCAGATGTCCACACCCAGAATCCCCGGAAGTAAATGTAAATCTGTCACGGTCAAATCACTGCATGCAGCTCCACCTTTCTGTACATCTTCACTCTCAGCATCCATCTGCTCAATATCTGTATTTTCTGATTCCTTACTCAATATATCACATCTGGCAGCAGCGCACTCCAGACACCGGATTATAGTCTCCAGCCGCATATCCCCCTGACTCCAGTTCGTATCCGCATCTTCCGGACAGAGCACATCCTTATCAATGGAAATATAAAGCGGATTTTTTCCCACCTGCTCCTTTACAAAATCCAGGATTTCCGAAAGTTCCATCTCCTGAAGCTTCTCTCTGCTTAAGAACTTAACCGTCTCCTGAAGCTCCGGTTCCACTCTGGAAAAAGCCTCCTCATCCGGTCCTATCAGAATTACTTTCTGAAGCAGCGGAAGTTCCATAACAGAATCATAGATCCATCCTCCGCAGGAAAGCAGGCCTCCAAAAGCAGGCGGCTGCATATCTGTGTGGTTGTCAAACACAAGCAGATCAAATGGCTCCGAGATCTTTTCCAGCCAGATCCTTGTCATATAATGATAATTGCCGGAATCAATAAAATGGATCTCTCCGGAAGAATAAGGTGCAATACGGCTGCGTATCTCATTCTTCGCATCCTCATCACAGTAGCAGTTGGTTCCGGGAATGTCGCGGGTCTCCACCCAGGAAACTTCTTTTCCCTTCCAGAACTGCTGATTCTCATATATTCCGGAAAAATCCATAATCAATGTCTTTAAATATTTATCTGTTTTTTTCATGTGCACATCTTACCACGGAATGTAAGATCATGCAAGAGAAGGATCAGTCCTTCCATTCCTCCAGCTCTTCCTCATCTGAGTTGTTCAGAAAATCTTTCAGACTGCCTGTTTCCACCTGATCCTTGCCAACATCCCAGAGTTTCATCTCTGCACTCTGCGGTTCATTTTCCCATCGGGTATTCTGGAGTTTACCTGATGTTTCTGAAGAACCGAGGCCATCTGATACGCCCCCTGCAACTGTATCTCCATCCACAGATTCCTCTCTCCGATAATTCCACGGCTCTGTTTCAGATTTCTCTTCTCCTTGCGCCTGGATATCTGCTTTCTCATCTGACACGATTGCCGCATTTTCTGCTGCCTTTCCGTTCACATCATCTGCGGCATCTCTGCTGTGCGCTCCGTGCTCCGCCTCATTCTCTGCCATCTGAATGTCTGCATCTGCACTTTCCTCTGCAGCTTCTGCATTCCCGGTCATATCAGCAGTCGAATCCTGCGCATTTTCATCCACATTCATTTCTACAGCATCTTTCTTCTTTCTGCCAAAGAATTTACGGCCGGATTTCTTTTCCTTCTTCGATCCATCCGGTGCTTCCGGCCATTCAGCCATAGCCTCTTCATGAACCTCCGCTGCATCCTGCTGCGAATTCTCCCTCTGGGAAAAATTTTCTTCCGGTGCTATGCTGTCACCACTCTCCCCCTCAGAATCACCATTTTCTACTGCTGCCTTCTTCGCAATTTTCCGAAGTCCCAGTTTCATAATGATAAACAATATAATATCTACAACTCCGTCACAAACCAGTACCCATCCGGAAAAGATCAGCAAGATCATGATCTTCGGAAATCTTCCAAACAGGATCACGATTCCAAGTGCAATAAAGATCAGGCTTCCGATCAGCAGCACACTCCAGGATTTATGTCCGCCTTTTTTCAGAAGAAATGCTCCCTTGAACTTCCAGAGGCTGTCCACAAGTACAAAAGCTCCCAGCATCCACGGAAGCAGTTTGATCACGATCGACGGTGTCATAAAAAGAAATACGCCGAGTACAAAAACAACCACGCCGCTTAACAGATCCATGATCGTAGCAGAAGCCTTTCCCCGTATGTAAATATAGATATGATAAATACCAACCCCAATAAGGATCAGTCCAAATACAACCTTACAGATCACATCTACAGTCTGCGTTGGAATCAATATCAGGCAAAGTCCCAGCAGCACATAGAATACTGAGGAGATGATCTCGCCTTTCAGAATATTGTTGATTTTTTCTCCCATTTTTAAACCTCCTCGTCCGTTATTGAAACAGTATAGCTCTTTTCCATCAGTCAGTCCACCCTAAAAGTCTGAAAATATCATTTTTCCAAAAGAATTTTCCAGCACCTGCCAGACAATCTTTTTGCAAAAATATCCCCACCAAAAAATCCGCCCGGAGATTTCTGCCTAAAAACAGTATTTCTCCGGGCCGGTTATTATTTATGTTTTTTCTTTTTTGTCATAAGACCACCAATGCGGCCTGTTTCTTTTGCTGAAAGACTTTTCCATCCATCCTTCAGCACCTTATCCAATACGCCCATCTCATCGGCGATCTCATATTTCATTTTTTCTGCCTGTGAAAGCGTTCCTTCCAGAAAAGCTTTCACTTCTTTCTCCTTGTTCATGTCCACACTCCTCATCTTTTTTATGGAGTATGGACAGATTTCGGAAAAATTATGCAGTCACCGGAAAAAATCCTCCTTATTCTCTGCCATCCGGAATAATGATCGCAGCAATAATATATGCCAGGATTCCTGCTCCGCCCATAAAAGTAATGATCACCCACACCAGACGCACCAGTGTCGGATCGATATCAAAATACTCTGCGATTCCGCCGCAGACACCACATAACATACGGTTTACTGATGATTTGTAAAGTCTCTTGTTGCTCATAATAAAATCCTCCTTTATAAAACTCATTTTCAATAAATCATTCACATTCTGCTCTGATATCTCTTCATAAACACAATT
>CAVBVT010000067.1:0-15758 GCA_963598855.1 Eggerthellaceae bacterium | reverse complement strand
TAGCGATACGGATGCAAATAGTAATACAGATGCAAAAAAACAGACGCCCACCGAGGATCCTGTACGATGTCCTCTCTCTGCAGTCACGTCTGTCTTTTTTATAGCTTTTCTTTTTATGTTTTTTACACTTTATCTCCCTCTGTACTTCCTACCTGTCACGCTACCGCAAACTTCTGAAGGAAACGGTTGAACTCGTGATCCTCTCCATGACAGGTTACAGTAAGAACCTTGGTCAGATCCATACTGAGAATTCCAAGAATAGATTTTGCGTCAATCAGTACTCTGTTATATGAAATATCTACATCAAAGTCGCATTTACTTGCAGCTTTAACGAATTCTTTAACATCTTCTGTCGCGTTTAATCTGATTTTCTGAGACATAAATGTCATCCTCTCTTTTATCTCGGTTTTAAAAAACCGGCGTTCTTCTAGCCTTGCTGTTTCCCTGTATTTCCCAGGTCAGCGGCCTTCTCTCTTCTGGTTGTCCCACATTATGTCTCATGTTGTCGAATTTGTCAAGTTGATGTTTTTTATCATTTTGGAAGGTTATGCTATAAAAACCCGAATTTTATATAACTAAATTCGGTTTTTATACTTATTTATTGTATATTTTTCACATTTTAAACTTCGAGCTTTCGACGTTCACTGTGAGATTAATTCCATACAAACCTTAATCTTGTTTGATTTCTTTCGGTATCTCCATCGGATAATTACCATCAAAACATGCTTTGCAAAGCGGAAGTCCACCTGCCATACCTTCCAGATAGTCGATCTGCATGTAGCCTAAGGAATCTGCACCGATCATCTTACGGATTTCCTCTGTGCTGTACTGAGCAGCAATGAGCTGGTCATTGGATGGCACATCGGTACCAAAATAACAGGGATGTAAAAACGGCGGGGAGCTGATGCGTACATGAACTTCTTTTGCCCCGGCCTCTTTCAGCATGTGAATCAGGTTTGCAATGGTAGTTCCACGGACAATGGAATCATCCACCAGTACGATCCTCTTACCCTTTACTACAGATTCCAGAACGCTCAGCTTCAGATGGACGCTGGATTCTCTCTCCTGCTGTGTAGGTTTAATAAAGGTTCTTCCAATGTAACTGTTCTTATAAAACGCAAAACCAAACGGGATTCCGGATTCCTCAGAATAACCTTTGGCTGCCGGAAGTCCAGATTCCGGTACACCGGTTACCAGGTCTGCTTCCACCGGATAGGATTTTGCGAGAGATTTCCCCCCACGGATCCTTGCGTCATAGATCTTTACTCCATCCATGGTGCTGTCCAGTCTGGCGAAATAGATATATTCAAAAACACAATGGGCATGTTTTTTCTGAACGTCCAGTTTGCTGGATTTCAGGCCATCCTTGGTGATGGTGACAATCTCACCAGGCTCAATATCGCGGATAAACTCTGCACCTACAGATGTGAGCGCACAGCTCTCGGATGCCAGAACATAAGCATTGTCTCTTTTTCCAAGACATAGGGGTTTCAGTCCATAAGGGTCACGGGCACCGATCAGTTTCCGGGGACTCATGATCACAAGGGCATATCCTCCGCGAATCTTCTCTACGGTTTTATATACAGCTTCCTCTACTGTGGCTGAATGCACGCGCTCCCTTGCGATATGGAACGCGATAACCTCAGAGTCGGTAGTTGTATGGAAGATCGCTCCGGTCTGGATCAGTTCCCATTTCAGGTCTTCTGTATTGACCAGGTTTCCGTTATGTGCAAGTGCCAGACTTCCCTTGATATAAGAAAGTACCAGCGGCTGTGCATTCTCCGCAACAGACTCTCCTGTAGTGGAATAACGAACATGTCCGATTCCGATATCACCATTCATATTATGTACAACATCTTTTCGCAAAACTTCGCTTACCAGTCCGAGATCTTTATGAAACTGTACGTTTCCTCTCTCTCCGTCCGTCCTTGAAACGGCCATTCCGCAGGACTCCTGTCCTCTGTGCTGCAGCGAGGTAAGACCATAATAAATAGATGGTGCAATATTTCCTCCATCCAGATCATAAATCCCGAATACGCCACATTCTTCCTTTACTCCTGACATATTTCCCTCCATCTGTTTTTTCCATATTGTGCATCTTGGTTACTGATCAAAAAGCTTTTTTCCATAGAAATGATCGGCTTTTCGACTGTATAACTATGATATCAGATTATAATAAAAGGACATAATTTGTCAACCCTGCCCATTTTCCGACAGTCCTCTCTCCCAGATCGATTTTTTAGATTTTTTCAAAAAAGCTCTTGACAATATTTTATTTTGGTGTATACTGCATCACATAAAGCAAAGGCGCTTTGGATACGACAAGTATCTGAAGTGCCTTTTTTGTTTTTTCCGGACTGTTTTTCTTATAAGAGAAGCAGGACGGCCCTTATAAGATAATTAAAAATTATAATGAATGAGTGAAATCGAAAGGAGTGTACCTATATGGCACAGAGTATCCCAGAAATGTATGGTAGCCTTGTATTCAACGACAAAGTGATGCGTAGCAAGCTGCCAAAGGACATGTACAAAGCATTAAAGAAAACAATCGAGAACGGAACACATCTGGAACTGGATGTTGCAAATTCCGTAGCTGTTGCAATGAAAGAATGGGCTACTGAAAACGGTGCAACACATTACACACACTGGTTCCAGCCGATGACAAACGTAACAGCCGAGAAACATGACAGCTTTATCTCCCCGACAGGCGATGGACAGGTGATTATGGACTTCTCCGGGAAAGAACTGGTAAAAGGTGAGCCTGATGCTTCAAGCTTCCCGTCCGGCGGTCTTCGTGCTACTTTCGAAGCAAGAGGATATACAGCATGGGATCCTACTTCACCGGCTTTCATCAAAGATAAAACGCTTTACATTCCTACAGCATTCTGCTCCTACAGCGGAGAGGCACTGGATAAGAAAACCCCTCTTCTCCGTTCCATGGATGTTCTGAACAAAGAAGCTGTTCGTGTTCTTCATATCCTTGGAAGCAAAGATGTCCGTCACATCAATACAACCGTAGGACCTGAGCAAGAATACTTCTTGGTTGATAAAGATCTCTATAAAAAGAGAAAAGATCTGATTTTCTGTGGACGTACTCTTCTTGGAGCTTCCGCACCAAAAGGACAGGAAATGGAAGATCACTACTTCGGAGCACTCAAGCCTCGCGTTGCAGCTTATATGCATGACCTTGATGAGGAACTCTGGAAGCTTGGAATTCCGGCAAAAACAAAGCACAACGAGGTTGCTCCTGCTCAGCACGAGCTTGCTCCTGTATTCGATACCACAAATGTTGCAGTTGACCACAACCAGCTGACCATGGAGATCATGAAAAAGGTTGCTGACAAGCATGATATGGTATGCCTCCTTCACGAGAAACCATTTGAGGGAATCAACGGAAGTGGTAAGCATAATAACTGGTCCATGAGTACTGATACAGGCGTAAACCTTCTTGATCCAGGAAAAACACCTGCTGAAAACACACAGTTCCTAGTATTTCTGGTAGCCGTAATCAAGGCTGTTGATGACTATGCAGATCTTCTTCGTATATCTGTTGCCAGTGCCGGAAACGATCATCGTCTTGGAGCAAACGAGGCACCGCCAGCCATCGTATCCATCTTCCTTGGAGATGAACTGACAGCAATCCTCGAATCCATTGAGAACGATACTTTCTTTGATAATAAACGTGCAGTACAGATGGATATCGGCGCAAAGGTACTTCCGCATTTCACCAAGGATACTACCGACAGAAACCGTACTTCGCCATTCGCATTTACAGGAAACAAATTTGAATTCCGTATGCTCGGCTCCGCTGCTTCCGTTGCTAACCCGAACATCGTACTGAACACTGCTGTCGCAGAGGTTCTTGCCGAGTTCAGCGCAGCTCTTGAGAATGTTCCGGAAGAGGAACTGGAGAGCGCAGTACATGCACTCCTTAAGAAAACTATTGTAGAGCACAAACGTATCATCTTCAACGGAAACGGTTATACAGACGAGTGGGTTGAAGAAGCTCAGAAACGTGGTCTCTACAACCTGAAAACAACTCCGGATGCTCTCCCTCATTTCGTTGACGAGAAAAACATCGAGCTGTTCACAAAACACGGCATCTTTACAAAGGAAGAAATGTTCTCCCGTTATGATATCTGGCTTGAGAACTATTATAAGACCATTAACATCGAGTCCAATACTCTGGCAGAGATGATTCAGAAACAGGTAATTCCTTCTGTATTTACATATGTCGAGAAGCTTGCTGATACAGCAGCCGCAAAGAAATCGGTAGTAGCTGATGTTTCAGTAGCAAGCGAAGCTGCTTTGATCTCCAAGCTCAGCATACTGGCAGATACTATGGCAAAGGATCTCGAAACACTGAAGGCCGACACAGAAAAGGCACTCTCTGCTTCTGATGATATGCTCGCATGCGCGAAGGCTTATCAGGAAACTGTTCTTGAAGACATGGAGACTTTAAGAAAATCTGCAGATGAGGCAGAAGCTCTGATCCCGGATGAGTTACTTCCATATCCGACATATGACGAGCTGTTATTCTCCATCTGATATTTGATCAGACAAACAATTTCTTACGGTAAATACAGGGGATATCCCTTATGAACTCTACTTCATAATTCATTATCGATTTCCTCATCCATTAATCACACGATACAGATATCCCCTGTTTTACATATATTAATTTTGTTTCGTAAAGGCGCGGAAGAGATTTTTCTCTCTCGCGCTTTTTCGTTATACTGATACTGGATAATTTCTGTCTATTTTTATTATCCGGTATTGGAAAAAATCCTTCCTGTATATATCTTAATAGGAAGAAAAAATTGGGAAAGGAAGTGTTACTATGTATTCTTCAGTAAACACAATCTGGGTTCTTTTCGGCGCGGCACTGGTATTCTTCATGCAGGCCGGCTTCGCAATGGTCGAAACAGGATTCACAAGAGCCAAAAACGCAGGTAACATCATTATGAAAAACCTGATGGACTTCTGTATCGGTACTCCGGTCTTCTGGCTGGTTGGTTTCGGTATCATGTTCGGCGCAGGAAACGGTTTCTTCGGTAAGATCGGCGGAATCGCAACAGAGGCAAACTACGGAAACGCAATGCTTCCGGACGGAGTTCCTTTCTGGGCATTCCTCATCTTCCAGACTGTATTCTGTGCAACATCTGCTACCATCGTATCAGGAGCCATGGCAGAGCGTACCAAGTTCATCTCCTACTGTATCTACAGTCTTCTGATCAGTCTTGTTGTTTATCCGGTATCCGGTCACTGGATCTGGGGCGGCGGATTTATCAGCCAGATGGGATTTCATGATTTCGCTGGTTCCTGTGCAGTTCATATGGTCGGCGGTGTTGCCGCACTGATCGGTGCCATCATCCTTGGGCCTCGTATCGGAAAATATTCCAAATCCGGTAAATCCAGAGCTATTCCTGGCCACAACCTTACTGTTGGTGCACTTGGTGTATTTATCCTCTGGTTCTGCTGGTTCGGTTTCAACGGTGCATCTACCGTCAGTATGGAAGGCGATGCCATCGTAAGCGCAGGAAAAATCTTCGTAACTACAAACCTTGCCGCTGCTGTTGCAACCTGCACTGTTATGCTGATCACATGGATCCGCTACAAAAAGCCCGATGTTTCCATGTCCCTCAACGGTTCTCTTGCAGGACTGGTAGCGATCACAGCTGGTTGCGATACGGTATCTCCTACATCTGCAGCTATCATCGGAATCCTTTCCGGATTTATCGTAGTATTTGGTATTGAGTTTATCGACAAAGTTCTCAAAATTGATGACCCGGTTGGTGCTGTCGGTGTACATGGCCTCAACGGTGCTTTCGGAACACTGGCTGTAGGACTTTTCTCAGACGGTACCGGCACAGAGTGGAAAGGTCTTTTTACAGGTGGCGGTTTCCATGGCTTCGGTATCCAGTTCATTGGTATGGCCATCACCATCGCATGGGTAGCTATTACCATGACAATTATTTTCCAGGTGATCAAACACACCATCGGCCTTCGTGTTTCCGCTGAGGAAGAGATCGCAGGTCTGGATATGAAAGAGCACGGTCTTGCAAGTGCATACGACGGATTTTTCGTACAGGATACCATGACAAAAGCTCCTGCTCCAATGGGAACTTCCGTAAAAGATCCGGTTGTAAAACATGCTCCATCTGCTCCTGCTGAATCTGTTCCGGAAATTCCGGCAGACGGCGTACACAAGCTGACAAAGGTTGTTATCATCACCCGTCAGAACAAATTGGATGAGTTCATGCAGGCTATGAACGAAATCGGTGTGACCGGTATCACAATTACAAATGTTATGGGTTGCGGCATTCAGAAGGGTGCTCCGAACTACTATCGTGGTGTTGAGGTTGACATGAATCTCCGCCCGAAGGTTAAGATCGAGATTGTAGTAAGCCTTGTACCTGTGCAGAAGGTTATTGACACTGCAAAAGCAGTTCTCCATACCGGTCAGATCGGTGATGGCAAAGTATTCGTATATGACCTTGAGAATGTAGTTAAGATCCGTACCGGCGAGGAAGGCTTCCTGGCACTACAGGATACAGATGCTTAAATCCTCTTAAGAATAATAAATATTTTCTACGCAATATAAACCAAAATCTAGCCAACCAAAAAAGGAACCGAAATGAGTCGGTTCCTTTTTTTACTCTCTCCGCAGCCTCGGCAGATTCCATCGGTAATGTGCAGCCAGATACCGGATCAGTATCACCACCACAGTTCCGATCACTATGGCAGGCACTCCGCCCCACAGCCGATATGCCCACACGCATGCCACTGCCCCTACAATAGATGCACAGGCATAAATATGGCGCACAAAAATATACGGCGGTACGCCAGCCATCATATCACGGATCAGTCCGCCGCCAACTCCTGTGACAGTCCCAAGAAACACCAGAAAAAAAGTCCTTCCCATATATCCCTGGGAAATCCCCTTATCAACGCCCATGACAGTAAACACCCCAAGTCCAACTGTATCCATCACCAGCATCACCTTATCATAGACCAGACGGTTCCCGCCTTCCAGAAGCTCCTGCTTCCAGTACATCACTGCAAAAACAATACAGGATGTCACAGTTGCCATAATGGTATACAACGGATCCTGAAACATCCCCGGCGGAACAATACCCAGGACAATATCCCTGGTAGCTCCTCCTCCCACTGCAGTCACCACACCGAGAACGCAGACCCCAAAAACATCCATTCCTCTCTGCGCTCCCACCATCGCTCCGGAGGCAGCAAATGCAATCGTTCCTGCCATCTCCAGAATAAATGTAAACAAACTCTGATAATCCATTTCCCCTCCATGCTGGTATCGTCAAGCATCGGACCGTCCAGGATCTTCTTGATATCATCGTTCCATCCCCAGATAACAAACGTATCATCTGCACTGGAATCACCGGTGATCACATTATCCGTGAGTCTCTGCTTCCTCTGCAAATGCCGGAACTGCACTTACTGTCATACCTGCCATCATTGCCGCTGCCAGTACAAGGCTCATCATTTTTTCTTCATGCTGCTACCTCCCTATTATTCATCTTCTCTTTTTAATCTTTTAATCGCACTGATTGATATTTTTCACGGACGCCCCTCGAAAAAGCGTTCCCTCGATCACGTATCGGTCAATCAGCGTTGTTTTTGGATGTTCCACCAGATCGATCAGCTTATCTGCTGCTGTTTTTCCGATTGCATCCGTATCCTGGCAAAGCGTTGTCAGCTTCGGTTCCAGAATCCTGGCAACCATGATCCCATCGTAACCGGCGATGGAAATATCTGCCGGTATCCGCATCCCCCTGTCTCGGATTTCGTTGATTCCACCAAGTGCCGAATAATCATCCGGATAAAGAATACAAGTAGGCGGTGTTTTGAGATTCAGTAATTTCGCCGTTTCCTCGGCCGCCCGGTCAGCATCTCTGTACGGGATCTCCCTGATATATTCTTCTGGAGGCTCTACCCCGAAACTCTGGAGAGTCCTGTAAAAAGATGTCACACGGTTTCTTGTAACGGAAGAATCCTCACCGTGGATATAAGCGATCCGTCTGTGCCCCTGCTTATATACATAGGTCACAAGTTTCTCGATTCCGCTTATATTATTGGAAACAACTGCGATCCTTCCATCAAAAACATGGTCAATGGTAACGACTGGTATGTCTGAACGTACAAGTTCCTGAACCTCATCGGAATAAAAGTTCACACAGGCTATGATCACTCCGTCTACTCCACGGTAACGGCAATGTTCATAGTAACTCATCTTCCGCCCCGAAACTCTTCCGTTGGTAAAGGTAATGTCGTACCCCCTTTCCTCTGCTTCCCGTTTGAAGCTCTCCAACACATGGTTGAAATAATCGTGTGTCAATCCGCTCAACGCTTCATCCACAAACAGAACTCCGAGATTGTAGCTTCTCTTTGTCTTCAGGGTTCTGGCTGAGGAGTTCGGAAAATAGCCCATCTCTGCGGCTGTCTTTAATATGAACTTCCTTGTCTCTTCGCCAATGTCTGTGTACCCGTTTAAAGCTTTACTGACTGTTGCTACCGAGACATTACACCGTTTGGAAATTTCTTTCATAGAAACCATAGGCATGTCTCTCTTTCTTTTTTTGCTTTTTCTTTCCTAAATCGTTTTCGTAACTTTATTGTACGTCCGTTTGTACAAAGAATCAAGCTGTTTTTTCGTTTTTTTAGATATCTTTTCATTTTTTATCAGTAATGTACAAAAACTCTCTTGTGCGTTTTTATACTTTTCCTTCCCGAACCGTTTCGGATAGCGAAATTTTTCGTAGATTTTAGTTTTTCACAATAACACTTATAATTTTCTCCGCATTAAAGTACGAAAAATTAGTTTCGTATACGAAAAACCGGTTGATTTTCTTATATTTATTCGCTATACTGAATACGTCAAGGGAAATTATCAATTTTAATTGATTAATATTCTGAACTTATACGTTTTCGTAATTTAGTTTTCTTACTTTTTATTTTCCCAAATCAGCAACAACTGGCAATTCAGTTTCAAAGGAGGATTTATATGAAATTCGGACATTTCGACGACGAAGCCCGCGAGTACGTCATCACAACTCCCCGTACCCCGCTACCATGGATCAATTATCTTGGATCCCAAGACTTTTTCAGCCTGATTTCCAACACAGGCGGTGGCTACAGCTTCTACAAAGATGCCAAGCTGCTCCGCATCACCCGCTACCGCTACAATGACATTCCAAACGATTCCAACGGAAAGTATTACTATATTAACGATAACGGAACCATCTGGAACCCGGGATTTATGCCATCCCGCACAGAGCTTGATTCCTATGAATGTAGACACGGAATGGGATATACCCGTTTCAAGAGCAGTAAGAACGGACTTAGTGCAGAGCTTCTGGCTTTCGTTCCTGTAGATTCCGCCTGCGAGGTCAACCTTCTCACACTGGAGAACACTTCCTCTGAAGAAAAAAATTTCTCTCTTTTCTCTTATGTGGAATTCTGCCTCTGGAATGCCATGGATGACATGACCAATTTCCAACGAAACTTAAGCATCGGTGAAGTTGAGATCGAAGGAAGCACCATTTATCATAAGACCGAATACCGCGAGCGCCGTAATCATTACAGCTTCTTTACTGTAAATACCACAGTTGACGGTTACGATACCAGCCGTGATGACTTCCTGGGACTTGGAAACAGCAATGCCATTCCGAATGCAGTCCGCGACCGTAAATGCCGCAACTCTGTTGCAAGCGGATGGTACCCAGCTGCTGTTCACCAGATCAACATCTCCCTGAAACCTGGCGAAAAGAAATCTTTCGTATTCCTTCTTGGATACTGTGAGAATCCGTCAGACGACAAATGGGAAAAACCTGGCGTGATCCGCAAAGACGGCGCACATGACCTGATCCAGAAATTCCATACAGAAGAACAGGCGCTGGAGGCTTTTGCCCGGCTGAACCAGTACTGGACGGAACTTCTCTCCCGTTATACTGTACAGAGCAGCAATCCGCATATCAACCGTATGGCCAATATCTGGAACCAGTATCAGTGTATGGTAACATTTAATATGTCCCGTTCTGCTTCTTACTATGAATCCGGAACTGGCCGCGGCATGGGATTCCGTGATTCCTGCCAGGATCTTCTTGGTTTCGTTCATCTGATCCCTGCAAGAGCAAGGGAACGTATCCTGGATATCGCTTCCACACAGTTTGCAGACGGAAGTGCTTATCACCAGTACCAGCCCCTCACCAAGAAAGGTAATCTGGATATCGGAAGCGGTTTCAACGATGATCCTCTGTGGCTGATTGCTGCAGTTGCTGCTTACCTGAAAGAAACCGGCGATACTTCCATCCTGGATGCAAAAGTTCCATTTGACTGCAAGCCAGGTACTGAAGAGCCGCTGTTTGAACATCTCCGCCGTTCCTTCCAGTATACAGCAGACCATCTTGGTCCGCATAGACTTCCGCTGATCGGACGTGCCGACTGGAATGACTGCCTGAACCTAAACTGCTTCTCCTCTGAGCCAGGAGAATCTTTCCAGACAACAGGACCATCCGAGGGACCGGTTGCAGAGTCTGTATTTATTGCAGGTATGTTTGTTAAATATGGCAAAGAATTTGCGAAAATCAGCAGGATCTACGGCAATGACGATCTTTCCGAAACAGCAGAAAAAGAAGTCCAGAATATGTACCAGGCGATCCTGGATGCAGGCTGGGATGGAGAATGGTTCCTCCGTGCATATGATGCCAACTCCGAGAAAGTGGGATCTTCTGAATGTAAAGAAGGCCAGATCTTTATTGAGCCGCAGGGCTTCTGCGTTATGGCAGGTGTCGGTGTAAAAGAAGGCCTTGCCAAAAAAGCTCTCGACTCTGTAAAAGAGCGTCTTGATACCAAATATGGTGTTATGATCCTCCAGCCAGCTTACAGCCAGTATTACCTGAATCTTGGAGAGATCAGCTCCTACCCGCCAGGATATAAAGAAAACGCAGGTATCTTCTGTCATAACAATCCATGGGTTTCCATTGCAGAAACTGTGATCGGACGCGGAAACCGTGCCTATGAGATTTACAGCAAGACCTGCCCGTCCTGCATTGAAGATATCAGCGAGATCCACCGCACAGAGCCTTACGTTTACTCCCAGATGGTAGCCGGTGCTGACGCAGCCCGCCACGGTGAAGCCAAGAACAGCTGGCTTACCGGTACTGCTGCCTGGACTTTCGTAAACCTTTCCCAGGCAATCCTCGGTATCTGCCCAGATTACGAAGGCTTACGCATCGATCCATGCGTCCCGGAGAACTTCGGTGATTTCACAATTACCAGAACGTTCCGCGATGCTGTATACCACATTGAAATTAAAAATCCATCCAACGTACAGAAAGGTGTTACCCACCTGAATGTAGACGGAACTGAGATTTCCGGAAATGTAATCCCTTATGACGCCAATAAAAAAGAGTATTTTGTAACTGCTTATATGGGATAAACTTCATTGATAATAAAATATTTTTTTCAGACACAGCCTGGATCCAATATACCAGGCTGTGTTTTTTTATTTCAGTGCAGTAATTTCTTATGACGCAAGAAAGAATCCTGTTTGCAGGATTTTTCGCCTGCGGCGAGTCGCTTTAAGCGACATCTACCCTTCCGCCGCAGTGCGATCCTGCCCGATTGTATGCGAAAGCTCTTAGCTCTGTATTCTTATTTATTCTGCTTCAATGAGAAATCCGCGCCGTTTCAGCATATCCTGGATCATGTCCAGAATCTCTTCGGACTCGGCTTCTACTTTATGATAATGATAATCAGATGTAATATTCTTCAGAGGACTGGACTTGCCGCTTCGGATGTCCTCCATAAAGTTCTCAACCTGTCGTCTGGAGCCGATATTCAGTTCTGCCTCGATATGTCCGTAAACTCTGTGATTCACCATTACGTTGATCACTTTTCCGCCAAGATCCACGATCCCGCAGAGCTCATTCTCCAGATCTGCATCTGTATGATGCACCTTGAATATCCGGCTCACAGTATGAGGAGCATTGAAAATATATCCCCTGTTGGTAGAGATCACGTCGTTCCCCTCTGCGCGTATCAGCGCAATATCCTGCACGATCACCTGTCTGCTGACCTGAAATGTTCTGGCCAGAGCACTTCCCGAGACCGGCCGGTCACTGTTTTTAATTTGATCCATGATCGCTGTCCTGCGTTCTGAACCAGTCATTTAAGTTCCCCTTTCCTGGCTGTGCCTGTACTTTTTATTCCGATATCTGTTTCCTTCATTCTCGCGATATCTCCCACCCGGTTCAGATATTACCTGTTATGCCTCTGCTTCCGGCAATTCACGCTTCTTCTTTTCTGATATTCCGGCATTTTCTGTCACAGCACTCGGTATTCTGTAAAATTCTGCAATTTTCAGGAAAGCGGATGAAGATTCTTAAGTGAAATATCAAGGATCGGTGCGGAATGTGTTAATGCACCACTTGATACATAGTCTACACCAACATCCCTAATCTTTGCAATATTTTCTTTTGTAACATTTCCGGAACATTCTGTTTTTGCTCTTCCGTCAATAAATTTTACTGCTTCTTTCATCATTTCCGGAGTCATGTTGTCAAGCATGATGATATCTGCTCCAGCCTCAACAGCTTCTTTTACCTGATCAAGAGTTTCCACCTCAACTTCAATCTTGCGGACAAAAGGAGCATACTCCTGTGCCATTTTTACAGCATTTGCAACGCTTCCTGCTGCTCCGATGTGATTGTCTTTCAGAAGAACTCCATCAGAAAGATTATATCTGTGGTTCTGTCCGCCGCCTACACGAACTGCATATTTCTCGAAAATACGCATATTCGGCGTTGTTTTTCTGGTATCCAGCAGAGTGATTCCTGTTCCCTCAAGAAGGGCCGCAACAGAATGTGTGTAAGTTGCAATTCCGCTCATTCTCTGCAGATAGTTCAGCGCCACACGCTCACCGGAAAGAAGCACGCGGATATCTCCGGTAACTTTTCCCATTTTCTGTCCTTTTTTTACTTCATCACCGTCTTTGCAGAACAGCTCTACTTTTGTGTCAGCGTCCAGAAGTGTAAATACACGGCTGAAGATTTCCAGTCCCGCAATGATTCCGTCCTCTTTGCAGATCAGGTCAACTTCTCCCGGAACTGCTTCTTTCATAACAGAATTGGTGGTAACGTCCTCGCTTGAGATATCTTCTTTTAAAGCCTCCAGGATCAGATGATCTACCTGAAGTGTCATTGTAATTTTATTCATTTTATCATACCTTCTCTTTCTCAATTCTCATAACAGCCCTGTTTTTTGAATCAAAGCTGTTCCAATCTTTTATAATGTGGACATTTGCATTTCGATCTGCGTTTACGCCGCCCCTGCAGCACTTTTCTTCTCCGCGGAAATTGCTTTTGCCGCGCGTTTTGCAAACACAAGGCTTTCCAGCAGAGAGTTGCTTGCCAGTCTGTTTGCCCCATGCACACCGTTGCAGCTAGTCTCTCCCACTGCATAAAGCTGGTCCATACTGGTCTTACTGTCAGAATCCACCCAGATACCTCCCATGAAATAATGCTGGGCTGGAACAACAGGGATACATTCTTTTGTCACATCATAGCCTTCCTCCAGGCATCTCTGATAAATATTCGGAAAATGATGCAGGATCGTATCTTTGTCAATGTTTTCCATAGAAAGCCATACATGATCGGTTCCTTCTTTTTTCATTTCTTCCCGGATTGCATTTGTCACTACATCTCGCGGAAGAAGCTCGTTGACAAAACGCTCTTTTTTGCTGTTATAAAGCACTGCGCCTTCTCCGCGGACTGATTCTGAAATCAGGAATCTGCGTCCTGGTTTCTTGGAATACAGCGTTGTCGGATGGATCTGAACATAATCCAGATGTTCCAGACGCACATTATGTTTTTTTGCAATATCAAGGGCATCACCTGTAAGATGCGGATAGTTGGTGGAATGCTCATATCTTCCGCCGATCCCGCCGCTTGCCAGAATCGTATCCTGTGCATAGATCTCTACTGGGATCTCTCCGCCTGGCTGGATCTCTTCCTGGATCTTCACTGTTTTTCCGGCTTCCATTGCTTCCAGACGATCCTTGTTCGCCTCTGCCGAAACAGCTTTTAAGCCTGCACATTTGCCGTTTTTCACAAGAATATCCTGCATGGTAGTATATTCCAGAATTGTTACATTATCACGTTTCAGCACCTGCTGGAGCAGTTTTTCGGAGATCTCTTTTCCTGTGATATCTTCATGATAAAGGATCCTCGGCCTAGAATGTGCACCTTCTCTTGTATAGGCAAAATCATCTCCATCCTTCTTGAAATCCACACCATATCCAACAAGGTCATTGATAATATCTCTGGAGCTTCGGATCATAATGTCTACGGATTCTTTTCTGTTCTCGTAATGTCCTGCTTTCATGGTATCTTCAAAATAGCTGTCGTAATCGTTTTCATCACGGAGCACGCAGATTCCGCCCTGCGCCAGGAAAGAATCACTGCTTCTCATATCCTCTTTTGTGATGATCACGATCTTTTTGTCCCGGGGAAGTTTCAGTGCGCTGAACATTCCTGCAACGCCTGTTCCTACGATCACTACATCTGTTTTAATTTTCATTGCTTTTCGCCTCTCTGTCTCTGATTTCTCTTTTCAGCCAATTCAGACAAATCTTTTATACAAAAACGGACGCTTTATTCCGTTCTGCCATCTTTTTTTATTTTGCCAGTTCCAGCATACGCTCCAGTGGTTTCTTTGCTTTTTCACGGGTCTCATCTGTTACATGCACTTCATTCTCCCCGGTTTTTAAGACGTGGAGAACTTTTTCCAGAAATACTTTCTTCATGTTTTTGCAGACTGGAACAGTTTCCGTAAAGTAGAATTTTTTATCCGGGCAGGTGGTTTCCAGCTTGTACTGGACGCCACATTCTGTGCAGATGATAAATTCTTTGTTGTCACTTTCCTGTGCATATTTGATGATTCCGGACGTGCTTCCGATGTAATCAGCCTGTTTTAAAACTGTCTGCGGACATTCCGGATGTGCCAGAACCAGTGCATCCGGATGCGCTTCCTTCGCCTCTTTTACTTCTTCCGGATCCATAAATTCATGGACAATACAGAATCCCTCATTATAAATAAAATTCTTCTCAGGAACCTGTTCTGCAATAAAGTGTGCAAGATTTCTGTCCGGGATAAAAAAGATATTTTTATTCGGAAGTGCTTTTACGATTTTTACCGCATTTGCGGAAGTAACACATACATCGGAAAGTTCCTTCAGCGCTGCTGTGGAATTGATGTAACAGACAACTGCTACATCGTCGCACTCCTCACGCACTTTGCGGATGCCTTCCTCTGTTGCCATATGAGCCATCGGACAGTCTGCATCCATGGCAGGCATCAGAACGGTTTTGTCAGGGCTTAAGATCTTTGCGCTCTCTCCCATAAATCCTACACCGCAGAACACAATGGTCTTCTCTTTCGCGCTGGCTGCGATCTTGCTCAGATAAAAAGAATCTCCTATATAATCTGCTACATCCTGTACTTCCGGACGCACATAATAATGCGCCAGAATGATCGCGTCTTTCTCTTCTTTTAACTTCTGGATTTCTTCTACAACTGTCATATTTTCACACCTTTCCGGCAGATACATTCTCTCTTTGTTTTCTGCTCTCTTTATTTCCTGATCGGATCATTTTTTATCCTTTTTGTAAAGCGGACATTCGCAATCCGCTTCGCTACTTGCTCATGAACGCAGTCGCTTCGCGACCTGC
>CAVBVT010000066.1:0-15764 GCA_963598855.1 Eggerthellaceae bacterium | reverse complement strand
TATGAGAAAATCATCCTGCGTCAATATAGCAGATACTTAATTTTCGCTGTACTAGGTGTTTAAAGGAGGTAGTACATATGAAGAAAATTGCAGAAAGAATTTTGTTTGGAAATGTTTTTACAGGAAAAGATGACTCCTGGTTCCAGGGTGGTGTGGCGTTGAAAGGAAACGAGATCCTGGCTGTGGGAACCAGGGAGGAACTGCAGGAATACACAGGTGAAAACACAGAGACAGAGGAATACTCCGAAGGACTGATCATGGCTGGATTCGGAGATGCACATGCGCATTTTATGGAGGGGGCGCAGCTTTCCAGTGAGCATTTCTGTGCAGATCTTTCCAAGGCGAAATCCGAGAAAGAATGTGTGCAGATGATGGTTCGGTTTGCAGAAAAATATCCGGATCTGGACAGATATTTCGGATATGGTTGGTTGACCGCATACTGGGACGATGCGCCTTTTCCGACAAAAAGAAGCCTCGATCCGTATTTTCCGGATAAGCCAGTGTATTTGCGGGCAGTAGACGGACATTCGGAATGGATGAACCAGGCTGCGCTGGCAGAAAGCGGATATTTAAGCGGATGGGAGCCGGTCTATGGTTCTGTGGATAAATTTCCGGATGGAGAGCTGACCGGACTAGTGCGGGAAGGCGGTGATCATCTTTGCAGAAAGTACGATGTGCGGCTTCCAGAGGAGGAAGAGGAGATGCTGCAGAGAGAACTGATCCGGAAACTGAACAGCAAGGGACTCACCATGTTTACAGAAATGAGCGCTACGGAACCGGAGGATATTGACCAGGAATACCGATATGTGAAAAAAATGGATGATGCAGATGAGATGACTGTGCGTCTGTTTTTATATCCCGGAACAGAGATCAATCCGTCCAGAATAGAAGATCTGGCACCTTTCCGGGAAAAATATTCTTCGGAAAAACTGAAGATAGCAGGTGTAAAAGGATTTGCTGATGGAGTGACTTCCACTTATACAGCGGCTATGACAGAACCTTACGAAGGAAGAACGGACAAAGGTTATTTGAACTATCCGAAAAAACAGTATGAGGACTGGGTGAAAGAGGCCAACAGGCAGGGGTATTCCGCGCGTGTGCATTGCATTGGGGATGATGCGGTAAAAACTCTTCTGGACTGCTATGAATTGTCAAACCAGGTAAATGACAACAGCAGAATCCGAAATACTGTGGAGCATATAGAGATGATACGGCCTCAGGATATCGGACGTTTTCAGAAGCTGGGCGTGGTTCCGTCGATGCAGCCGCTGCATCTTCCGCTGGACGAATTTGACAAGATCAATCACTGCGGCATTGAGAGAAGCCATTACGAGTGGGTTCACAGATCTATTCTGGATACGGGTGCTGTGCTGGCTCTTGGAACAGACTATCCTATTGCAGATTATGATCCGATCCCAAATATCTATGCAGCAGTAACAAGAAAAGGCGTGAATGGCGTTCAGTACGGTCCGTATACCATGAATCAGCGTCTTACCATGGCGCAAGCACTCAGAGCGTACACATATGGTTCTGCTTATGCAGTTGGTGCAGAGGATAAACTGGGTACGCTGGAACCTGGAAAATATGCAGACCTGATTGTTTTGAACAGGAATCTTCTGACAGCAGAAGAGGATGAGATCCTTGGCACGGAAGTGCTCTGTACGATTATGGATGGAAAGACTGTGTACAGAAAAACGGACACAGATCAGTAAAAAATACTACTTTCGGGTAATAAAAATAACCCGTTTGTGGAATGGACAAGAAGAAAAATAGGAATTATACTTGCGGTAAGTTTTTGAACGCAGGTCGCGAAGCGGATTGCGAATGTCCGCTTTACCAAGGAGCAGATAAGCCGAAGGAGGTAAGATTGGTTATGAAAGAATTAGTGATCATTATCAAACCGGAAAAACTGGAAACCGTAAAAGAAATACTGGATGAATATCATTGCGGTGGAATGACCATCTCCAGCGTTATGGGATGTGGGGCCCAACGAGGAATGATAGAGGGAACCACCAATGTGATCAAAGGCTTTAAAGCAAACATCAATCTTCTCCCGAAGATTCAGGTAAGTGTTGTGGTGGAAGATCAAAAAGCAGAGAATCTTGTTTTGAAGATCTGTGAACTGGTTTCCACAGGAGTTGCCGGAGATGGTAAGATCTTTGTCCGGAATATTGAGGAAGCCATCCGAATACGAACAGGAGAGAGAGGAAGCAAAGCTCTTTCAGAGGAAGATTAAAAAGAAATTATACAGGTGCAAAGGCGCACAGGCAGGATTGCCTGGGGCGCCTTTTTATATACCGGAAAAGGAGGAGAAGTTTATGAGAAAAATGATGAAGAGAATGATGGCAGTAGGAATTGCAGGAATGGTTGGAATTTCCATGATGGGTTGTGGAAGCAGCAAGTCATCAGACAGTGGAGAAAGCAAAAGCACAGCATCTGCAAAATCTGATGGCGGAGAAGTCAACCTGATCATCTGGACAGAATATCTTCCGGAGGATCTGATCGCAAAGTTTGAAGAAGAGACAGGTATCAAAGTAAATGTTACTTATTATTCATCTTCTGATGAAATGGTGGCAAAAGTAACAGCGTCTTCTCCGGATACTTACGATATCATCTGTGATGGTACTCAGTATTATGACGCTTTTCGTGAAAAAGGGATCATAGATGAGATCGACACAAGCAAACTTAAAAATATAGGAAATATTGATGAAGCTTACCGTTACAATGAGACATATGATCCGGAAGGAAAATATGGTATTCCGTATATGGGCGCAGGTACTGTAATCGCAGTAAATACAGATGTAGTTAAAGATGATATCACAAGCTATCAGGATCTTCTGAATTCTGATTATAAAGATTCCATTGTATGTGTAGAGGATGCAAGAGCTGTTGTGGGAATGGGAAATATGGCGGAAGGATATGAGATCAATGATACCAGTGATGAAGCACTGGCAGCATCCAGTGATTTTCTGGAAAAACTGAAACCAAATATTCACGCATTTAACGGTGATTCTCCTAAGACACTTCTTCTTAACGGCGAATGCTCGATCGGTTATATTTATGCAGCTGAATGTGCGCTGGCTCAGGAAGAAAATCCGGCGATCAAAGGAATCTGGCCGGAGGAAGGTGTTTACTTTGGTTTTGATGAGCTTTCCATTACAAAAGAAGGAAAGAACAAAGAGAACGCTTACAAATTCCTGGACTTCATTCTTGACGGTGAAAACAGTGCATACATTTCCAAGTGCTATCCGTACTTTAACCCGAACAAAGAAGCTGTAGATATCCTGGGAGATGATTACAAGAATGATCCGCTGAAGGTTCTTTCTGATGATGTTGTTTCCAGAATTGAATATCTTACAGATGTAGGAGATGATGCTTCCAAGATCGTGGATATCATGAACAAACTTAAAATGTAATACAGAAGTTTGCAGCCGCAGAACGGGCGGAAAATAAAACGGAGATAAGGAGACCAGAGGATGGAAGATATAATCAAAATTGAAGATGTCTGCAAGGACTATGGAGATAACAAAGTCGTGAAGCATTTGAATATGAATATCAGAAAAGGGGAATTCCTTACTCTGTTAGGCCCGTCCGGATGCGGAAAAACAACGACTTTAAGAATGATCGCAGGATTTGAGCAGCCAAGCTCAGGAAATATTACCATCGAGGGAAAAGATATCAAGGGAACAAAACCTTATGAGAGAGAAGTAAATACAGTTTTTCAGAATTACGCACTTTTTCCCCATATGACGATCAGTGACAATATTGCTTTCGGACTGACGATCAAACGTCTGAAAAAAGATGAGATACAGAAACGTGTACAGGAAATGCTGGAGCTGGTTCAGCTTGAGGGATATGGAAACCGAAAACCGGATCAGCTGTCCGGCGGACAGAAACAGCGTGTTGCCATTGCAAGGGCACTGGTCAACAGACCGAAAGTTCTGCTTCTGGATGAGCCTTTAGGAGCACTGGACCTGAAGCTTCGAAAACAGATGCAGTTTGAACTGAAACGTCTGCAGAAAAAACTGGGCATCACTTTTGTCTATGTTACCCATGACCAGGAAGAGGCACTGACAATGAGTGACAGGATCGCAGTTCTTTCCAGAGGTGTTCTGGAGCAGATCGATAACCCGAGAATGATCTACAATCATCCGGCATCGAAGTTTGTTGCAGATTTTATCGGAGAGTCCAACCTGTTCTACGGAACTGTAAATTCTGTCGCGGGAGATACGGTTTCCGTTACATTGGAAACAGGAACCGTGATGGCGAAATGTCCGGATGCGAAAGCTGGAGAGATCGTTGATATTTCTGTCCGGCCGGAAAATCTTCTGATGTCAGAGACACCGGTTCCCGGATTTGACTGTCCGGCAGTTATAAAAGAATATGTATTTATCGGAAATGTACATAAAGTAATTCTTGCAATGCCAAGCGGTAAAGAAGTAAAGATCAATCAGTCACCTAAGATACAGGAATTGCCAGTTGGAACGAAGGTTAATCTGTACTGGGAAAAAGAAGATGCAGTGGTGATCTCATCTCTGGATAACCAGGTATTTCAGGCTGTGGATAACGTAGTGTACGTATGATATAACGGAGGGAAGAACATGGAGAGAACAAAAAGGAAAGAAAAAAAGAAGTTTGATCCGGCTTTCCTGGTCATGGTTGGTCCAGTGTCCGGATGGATGCTTCTGTTCGTGCTGATACCATTTATTTATATTGTGGTGATCAGTTTTATGAAACGAAGTACATATGGTGGCGTGGAAATGGAATTTACCATCCAGAATATTCTCCAGGTTTTTGATCCGGCATATCTGAAGGTATTTGGAGTTTCTGTGATATATGCATTGATAACAACGTTGCTCTGTATTCTGATCGGTTATCCATTTGCTTATTTTGTGGCAAAAAAATCTGAGATACAGAAAACAGTGATCATGGCACTGGTAATGGTTCCGTTTATGATAAGTTCCCTGATTCGTCTGTTTGCCTGGATCAATCTTTTGAGGCGGGACGGAGCGATCAACCGTTTTCTTATGGCAGTTGGTCTGATCCATGAACCATTGCAGATGGTTTATAATAATGTAGGTGCGGTGATAGGACTTACCTATACGCTTTTGCCTTTTATGATCCTGCCGCTGTACAGCTCTATTGAAAAACTGGACAAGTCACTTCTGGAGGCGTGTTCAGATCTTGGGGCAAAACCTGTGGAAGCATTCTTAAGAGTAACGCTTCCGCTGACTATGCCGGGAATTTTTGCAGGAACGATCATGACATTTATTCCAACGCTGGGTCTGTTTTTCGTAATCGATCTTATGGGCGGAAGCAAGATCCTGGTTATGGGAAGTCTGATCCGAAATGAATTTATCACTGCAAAAGACTGGCCGCTGGGTGCAGCACTTTCCCTGTTTCTGATCATTATCACATTGATTCTGGTTAAGCTGTATCAGAAAAATGGCGGAAGTATGGATGAGCTGGGAGGTGTATAAAATGTCACGAAAGAGCAGGATTTTTCAGAACTTATTTATTGTACTTGTATTTCTGTTTTTGTATGTACCGATATTTATGGTAGTGATCTTTTCCTTTAATACTTCGAAAATGAATATTGTATGGGAGGGATTTACACTTCAGTGGTATGGAACATTCTTTCAGAACCGTCCGCTGATGGAAGCATTGGGACTGAGCATTTTTATTGCGTTAGTCAGTACGGCAGTTTCCACAGTGATTGGTACGCTGGGAGCGATTGGCCTTAACAGATTTGAATTTCGTGGAAAAAATCTGGTGGATCAGCTGCTTTATATTCCGGTGGTTATTCCTGAAGTTGTTCTTGGCGTTGCGCTTCTGTGTATTTTTTCTGCATTAAATATGGAACTTGGAGTTGCAACGATCACTTTATCACATATTACATTTTGTATTCCTTTTGTGGTTATGAATGTACGTGCCAGAGTTGCAGGATTTGATAAGTCACTGGAAGAGGCGGCGCAGGATTTGGGAGCAAATGGAATTATTACTTTTTTCCGTATAACGCTTCCACTGATCATGCCAGGAGTTATGTCCGGCGCGATGCTGTCATTTTCTCTTTCGCTGGATGATGTTATTATCAGCTTCTTTGTCACAGGACCTGGAAGTACAACGCTTCCGCTGAAGATCCTTTCCATGGTAAAAACTGGTGTAACACCAGAGGTAAATGCACTTTCTACGATCATTATGTTTGTGATCATGATCGGAATCAGCGTGAAAGCTGGTGTACAGGTGAAGCAGCTGAAAAAAGTCCAGATCTGATTTTGATTTTCAGTCAATAAAGACATACCCCGGAAATCCCCTGCATACACTGTAAAAAAGCGTCTTCGGGGGCTTGGCAGTGAAGGATTATATTGAGGAACGTGCAGTTGAGATCGCAGCATATATTATTGAAACAAAGGCTACGGTGAGGCAGGCAGCGAAGAAATTCGGGATCAGTAAGAGTACGGTACATAAAGACTGTGTGGAACGTTTGAAGGTGATTAATCCGGGAATGGCTGTGGAGGTTCGTAAAGTGCTGGACGTGAACAAGCAGGAGAGACATATCCGGGGAGGGCTTGCGACCCGGGAGAAGTATCTGCATGCGCAAGTGAGGTGATATACTGGTGAAGGGCGGACAGTGTCTGGTGAAAGAAGCGTTTATGGATGGCATTTCGTGAGGTGTTTTACTGGTTGCTGGTCACGGAGTGAACAGTAACACTTTTGCTGCGCAGGACACAGAATGAACAGTTGACATACTTAGTGAGTTGTGCGAATATTTGTATATAAGTGCGAATGGCTGCTTTGCCTGTATTGAATTACACCACAAAGGAAAGAGAGGACTTTAACATGCTGAAACAGTTATCCATATACGCGGAGAATAAGAAAGGCGTTATGCAGAATATCACAGGAATCCTGAAGGATGAGGATATTAATATTCTGGGATCTGTCACCAACGACAGTGCTGAGTACGGAATCGTAAGAATGGTAGTTTCTGATCCGGAAAAAGCGAAAGAGGCTCTGATCGTTGCTGGTTATCTCTGTCATGTTATTGATGTGATCGGAGTAGAAGTGGAAGATAAAACAGGAAATTTGAATGATCTTCTTCTTACATTAAAGGACAGCAACGTAAGCGTGGATTATCTGTATCTCTCTTTTAACCGTGATTCTGGTAAGCCGATCATGGTATTCCATACAGAGGACACCATGGAAGTAAGAGAATGTCTGAAATCCAGAGGATACACAGTTTTATAAGAGCAGAATGGCAATGTTCAATTATTAAAGGATTCTATATTATAAAAACTAAATATTAATTTTACAAATAAATATGGTCATGCTATCATATAAACATAATAGTTCTTAACCTGTATCAGCCACCTACGGATATGTGAATATCCGACATAAATACAGGACGGAACTAAAAACTCATCACATAAAGTTAATAATTACACCCATGAAGGATTCTGTGGATCAGCGTACACAGGATACTTCAGAGGAAAGCTGTTATATCGGCGGAGTTTTCTGTGTCTCCAATGATGTGGCAGCTTTTTTCTTTCTGTGATATTCAGCCCCCAATTTCGCAGTATTTTCACAAACACGTGATACATTATAGGAAATGTTATAATACATTTCGAATGCAGATAAGCGGAATGTGAATGTCCGTTTAACGACTGATAAAAATTGACGGAAGAGGAAATACGATGAAATTACAGAAGAAACGAAATCACAGAAGCGGAAACCCGGCCTGGGTGTATATCCTGGCATTTCTGTTCCCGGTAATCATATTTGCAGCTGGTTTTGCCCTGAAAGGTGTGTATCCTTTTGGGGAGGAATCGGCACTTGTAGTAGACGGCGTTCACCAGTATACAGCTTTTTATAAAGAACTCGCCAGCCAGCTTGGAAAAGGGTTGGGTTGGACTTATTCTTTACACGCCATGGGATATAATTTCTATGGTTTATTCTGTTATTATCTCTGCAGTCCATTCAGTTTGCTGGTTCTTCTGCTGATGAAATTCATGTACGTAAATGAAGCCGTGACAGCTGTGATCCTGGTCAAGATAGGACTTTGCAGCGTGTCCATGGCATGGTATTCCGGGAAAAAATATCCTGGCAGAAGCGGCATGGCAGTTTCTCTTGGCTGTATGTACGGCCTGTCTAATTTTATGCTGGGCTATTACAGCAATGTTATGTGGTTTGACTGCATTATGATGCTTCCGGTGCTGGCATATTTTATAGAACAGTTTGTACATACCGGGAGATGGAAAAAATATTGCCTGGTGCTGGGGTACTGCATTCTGACCAGTTATTATATGGGATTTATGCTGTGTGTATTTGCAGCACTTTATTATCTGGCTAATCTTATTATTACGGCAGCAGCGGAACCGGACCAGCGCGGAGCAAAGATTTTTTATTCACTGGGAAAGTTCGCGGGGGCTTCCATTGCAGCAGCAGGTCTGGCGGGAATCACGCTGATCCCTGGAATTACTGCAGTTTCCAGGACAGCTGCGGCAACAGAAGCAGGAAGCGGACTGAGTGGTGTTTATGGAGATCTCTGGAAGCAGCTTGGCGCACTGATGGAAGATTCCCTGTCTTTTGTGAAATCAGGAGAGCAGGGGGATGTGAACCTTTACTGCGGCTGCGCGGTGCTGCTTTTTGCAGGAGTGTATTTCTTTAACAAAGAGATCCGCGTTGTGGAAAAAATCGTGATGAGTTCACTGATCGTTTTATATTTTGCAGGGGTTCATGTAACTGCGCTGAATCTTCTTTTTCACGGGTTGCATAAGCCGGTGGGAATCCCAAACCGGTTTGCTTTTGTTCTGGTGTTCCTGCTTCTCAGAGTGACTGGTGACGCCTGGGGAAAAATATCTGCACAGAGCAGAAAATGGATCTTTGCAGGGCTGGCAGCAGCGGAAATATTTTGCGCAGTTGTAGGGATTCTGGGTGGAAAGAACAGAGAAATTTTATTCTCAGCTGGTGCTGTTGCACTGATGTTTTTGCCGGTGTGGACGGAATGTTTTATTTGTGGAAAACTTCCGGTAAACCGTTTGGGGCGTGTGGAAATCAGGAGAGTATGCAGTTGTATTCTTACGATTCTGATCCTTGCAGAAACTGGAATCCACGGGATCGTAAGCATTACAGATAACGGAACTGCCAGCCGTGATATTTATGTGGAAAGCGGGCGGGAAGTCAGTGAACTTATGGATTCTGTAAATGCAGATCAGGTAAATTACAGAGCGGCTATTGTGAATCCGCTGGTGAGAAATGAGGAGCTTTTGTATCAGCTTAATGGAATTTCCATGTATTCATCCACCAATACGGAAGAAATGTGGAATTTTGTGAAAAATATGGGGTTTGAAAATCTGGAGAACCGTTATCAATATGCGGGTGCGACAGAGGCGATGGATATGCTTCTGGGAATCCGGTATCTGATCTGCCGGAATACAAGGACGCTGAACACTTCTTATCAGAAGATCGGGGAAAGCCAGTCTTTTGACCTGTATGAAAATTCCCGCGTGCTGAAAGCCGGATATATGATCAGTGATTCTATCATGGATTATGCAATGTCAGGCACCAATCCGATGGAAGTACAGAACCGGCTGCTCAGCGGCATTGCAGGGAAAAGACTCTATAATCTGAAGATGGTCAGTCCTGAGACAACACTTACTGGAATGGCGGCCTTTAATATCCGCCTGAAAAAAGGAGAGCATGGATATCTTTACATTCCGGGAACAGAGCCAGAGACAGTTACGATCAACGGGCAGGCGCAGAAGTCGGATTACTGGAATAATAATTTTCTGGATCTTGGTAATTATGATACAGAAACAATCGTTCATATCACTGCAAATTCCAGTATATACGAAGCTGTTCTTGGAACTTATCAGGAGACGGATCTGGATGAGATCTATGAAAAACTTTCTTCACAGCAGATAGATCTTGCAGGAGGAAAAGGGAATATAACTGTGCAAAGGGACGGAATGCTTATGATCAGCAGTTTTTATGATCCGGATATACAGATCTATGTGGATGGAAAAAAGGTGGAAACGCTGAGTTTGCAGGGACTTACCGGGGTGGAGATTTCGGCAGGGACACATGAGATTGTTATGAAATATCATACACCTGGGCTTCGGGTTGGAGCAGTTCTTTCTATATTAATGGTATTTATGCTGGGAGTTATCGAGTATGCAGGAAGCAGAAAGCGGAAACAAGCAGATGCCGGAATAGAGAACGTGAGCTGCAAATAGGTGTATGATTCTGTGTTTCCAGGAAAAATTACGGGAAAAGGAGAGATTTTACCTGGATACAGTAGCTGAACAGAAAAAGAAGTGTTATACTTCCAGGAAGGAGCGGAGGCCATAGCGGAAAAATCAGCTGATTCAGACTGTGCGGTACTGGATGGCTGGGAACAGTCAGCAGACAGATAGAGAGTGATCTGTCTGGAAGAAAGGGAAATATCATGGAAAAACTGTGGAAAAGACTGGAGACACAGATGGTACAGTCTTACGAAGGTATGGTAAAGGAAGACTCCGATATGACGGTGTGGAACCGGGCGTTTGAGACGCTGGCCGAGATCGTTGGGCATGGCCGGAAAAAATACGGGGATTTTGCACCGGAGCTTTTTATCCTGGATGGAAGCACGGATTTTATGTTTGATCTGAAGGTTTGGCTGGATGATTACATGGAGTTTCTGGAACAGGAGGAAGAGCAGGAACAGCTGGAAAAAGTATGCAGGAAGCTTCTGGAACTTTTTGCATGGGAAAAGGCTTCGCCGTCTGAGATACGGTTCCGTCTGGCTTCATCTATGCTGTCTTTAAATAAGAAAAAAGAGGCAGGGGATTTTTGCGAGAGATGGTATGGAGAGGACGAGAATGATCCGGCTGCGGCTGCAGCACTGATCTATGCCTGGATCGCAGACGGACGGTTTGAGGATGCGCAGAAAGTTGTGGATTTCTGGAAGGATAAAGACGGCAGTTATACAGAGGAAAATGCAGAAGTTTTTGGCGCAGCAGCTGTTTTGCAGAATATTTCAGGGTTTGCACAATGAAGGAAAATTAAGAAAAGCGGATGGAATGAAGTGGATGTGGCTTACTGGAAGGCACATGGCTGGACAGAAAAGGCCAGACCGTGGAAGTAAAACCTGCATTTTTGACATGTTGTGACATCTATGAAAAAATCCATGTCAAACCCTTGTAAAATCAGCAAAAATTCTTTATAAAACACCTTGACAAGCTCTGTATTTACGGTCTATAATGAGCAAGCGTGCGAATGAAACGTTATATTTTCGCATGCCATAATTTGTAAATAGCAACCGCAAGGCCCCATGGGAAAGCCCATGGAGAAATAAATCGGGAGGTGAAATGGAATGCCAACATTCAACCAGTTAGTAAGAAAGGGCCGTCAGACAGCTGTTAAGAAATCTACAGCACCGGCTCTGCAGAAAACATACAACTCTTTAAGAAAGAAAGCAGTTGATCAGGCTGCTCCACAGAAACGTGGTGTTTGTACTGCTGTTAAAACAGCTACTCCTAAAAAGCCTAACTCAGCTCTTAGAAAGATCGCCAGAGTTCGTCTTTCCAACGGTATCGAGGTAACAAGCTATATTCCAGGAGAGGGTCACAACCTTCAGGAGCATAGCGTTGTTCTTATCCGTGGAGGAAGAGTAAAGGACTTACCTGGTACAAGATACCACATCATCAGAGGTACTCTTGATACCGCAGGTGTCGCTAACAGAAAACAGGCTCGTTCCAAATACGGAGCTAAGAGACCTAAAGCTAAAAAATAATTCAAGTAGATCAGAAATCTACGCCGCTTCCTGATTGCAGATAATCAGGAGGATTACAAAGATATTATTCATCTAATGTATTACAGCGGAAGACTATAAGGATTTGTACGGTATTCCATATACCCTGTCGGTTGCGGGTTAAATATAGGACCTTACCAGTGCGAACATGCAATAGTTTTACTGCGTGAGTACCGATGATATAATCAATATGATTAAGGAGGGAAGTAACGTGCCACGTAAAGGACATACTCAGAAAAGAGACGTTCTGGCTGACCCGATGTACAATAATAAAGTGGTTACCAAGCTTATCAATAACATTATGTTAGACGGTAAGAAGGGTGTTGCTCAGAAAATTGTATACGGCGCATTTGCCAGAGTAGAGGAAAAGGCTGGTAAACCAGCAATTGAAGTATTTGAAGAGGCTATGAACAACATCATGCCAGTTCTCGAGGTAAAAGCAAGACGTATCGGTGGTGCTACTTACCAGGTTCCGATCGAGGTAAGAGCAGACAGACGTCAGGCACTTGCTCTTCGTTGGCTTACAATGTTCTCACGTAAGAGAGGCGAGAAGACAATGGAAGAAAGACTGGCTAATGAGCTTCTGGACGCAATGAACAACACAGGTGCATCCGTTAAGAGAAAAGAAGACATGCACAAGATGGCTGAGGCAAATAAAGCATTTGCTCACTATCGCTTCTAATTCGAGGAGGAAAATTCATTGGCTGGAAAAGAAGGAAGAGAATATCCATTAGAGAGAACCAGAAATATCGGTATCATGGCGCATATCGATGCTGGTAAAACAACTCTTACAGAGCGTATTCTTTATTATACAGGTGTTAACTACAAGATCGGTGATACTCATGAAGGTACAGCAACAATGGACTGGATGGAGCAGGAGCAGGAGCGTGGTATCACAATCACATCCGCTGCTACAACATGTCACTGGACTCTTGAAGAGAACTGCAAACCAAAGGCTGGTGCTCTTGAGCATCGTATCAACATCATTGATACACCAGGACACGTAGACTTCACGGTTGAGGTTGAGCGTTCCCTTCGTGTACTTGATGGTGCTGTTGGTGTTTTCTGTGCTAAGGGTGGTGTTGAGCCGCAGTCAGAGAACGTATGGCGTCAGGCTGATACCTACAACGTACCTCGTATGGCATTTATCAACAAGATGGATATCCTTGGTGCAAACTTCTACAATGCAGTAGAACAGATTAAGACCCGTCTTGGTAAAAATGCTATCTGTCTTCAGCTTCCAATCGGAAAAGAGGATGATTTCAAGGGAATTATCGATCTTTTCGAAATGAAAGCATACATCTACAACGATGAGAAGGGTGATGACATCTCCATTACTGATATTCCAGAGGATATGCAGGAAGATGCAGAGCTTTATCATACAGAGCTGATCGAGAAGATCTGTGAGCTGGATGATGACCTTATGATGGAGTATCTTGAGGGAGAAGAGCCTTCTGTAGACAGACTGAAAGCTGTCCTCAGAAAAGCTACCTGTGAGTGTACAGCAGTACCTGTTTGCTGTGGTTCCGCTTACAGAAATAAAGGTGTTCAGAAACTTCTGGATGCAATCCTTGAGTACATGCCGGCACCTACAGATATCCCGGCTATCAAGGGTGTTGACCTTGACGGCAACGAAGTTGAGAGACATTCCTCTGATGAGGAGCCGTTCTCCGCTCTTGCATTCAAGATTATGACTGACCCATTCGTAGGAAAACTTGCTTATTTCCGTGTTTATTCAGGAACAATGAACTCTGGTTCTTATGTACTGAATGCCACAAAAGATAAAAAAGAGCGTGTTGGACGTATCCTTCAGATGCACGCCAACAAACGTATGGAGCTGGATAAGGTTTACTCTGGTGATATTGCTGCAGCAATCGGATTTAAATTCACTACAACAGGTGATACAATTTGTGACGAGCAGCATCCGGTAATCCTTGAGTCCATGGAGTTCCCGGAACCAGTTATCGAGCTCGCTATCGAGCCTAAGACAAAAGCTGGACAGGGCAAACTTGGTGAGGCACTTGCTAAGCTTGCTGAGGAGGACCCGACATTCCGTGCTCATACAGATCAGGAAACGGGACAGACTATCATCGCTGGTATGGGTGAGCTTCACCTTGATATCATTGTTGACCGTCTTCTTCGTGAGTTCAAGGTTGAGGCTAACGTTGGTGCACCTCAGGTTGCTTACAAAGAGACAATCACCAAACCTGTTGATGTAGACAGCAAGTATGCGAAACAGTCTGGTGGTCGTGGACAGTATGGTCATTGTAAAGTTAAATTCGAGCCTATGGATGCCAACGGAGAAGAGCTGTATAAGTTCGAGTCCACAGTTGTTGGTGGTGCTATTCCGAAGGAATACATCCCGGCAGTTGGTGAAGGTATCGAGGAAGCTATGAAAGCTGGTATCCTCGGAGGATTCCCGGTAGTTGGTGTACATGCTAATGTATACGATGGTTCTTACCATGAAGTCGATTCTTCTGAGATGGCATTCCACATTGCAGGTTCCCTTGCATTCAAGGATGCTATGCAGAAAGCAGCTCCGGTTCTTCTTGAGCCAATCATGAAGGTCGAAGTTACTACACCAGAGGATTACATGGGTGACGTTATCGGTGATATCAACTCCCGTCGTGGACGTATCGAGGGTATGGAAGATATCGGTGGCGGTAAGATGATCCGTGGATATGTTCCGCTTTCCGAGATGTTCGGATATGCTACAGACCTTCGTTCCAGAACACAGGGACGTGGTAACTACTCTATGTTCTTCGAGAAATATGAGCAGGTTCCGAAGTCTGTACAGGAGAAGATCCTTTCTAAGAAGGACTGATCTATTATAAATAAATAAAATGCTTGCAAATAACCTTGGTTTGCAATATAATCAAGGTTAGCAAGTTTAAATCTGAAAAAATGCTCTAATTACAGAGTCAAGTTTTTTAAGGAGGACATTTTAAAATGGCAAAGGCTAAGTTTGAGAGAACAAAACCGCATTGTAACATTGGTACCATCGGACACGTTGACCATGGTAAAACAACTTTAACAGCAGCTATCACAAAAGTTCTGTCTGAGAGAGTAGCAGGAAACACAGCTACAGATTTCGCTAACATCGATAAAGCTCCAGAGGAAAGAGAGCGTGGTATCACAATTTCTACAGCACACGTTGAGTATGAGACAGAGAATAGACATTATGCACACGTTGACTGCCCAGGACATGCTGACTACGTTAAGAACATGATCACAGGTGCAGCTCAGATGGATGGTGCTATCCTCGTTGTTGCTGCTACAGATGGTGTTATGGCTCAGACTAAAGAGCATATCCTTCTTTCCCGTCAGGTAGGTGTTCCTTACATCGTTGTATTCATGAACAAATGTGATATGGTAGACGATGAGGAGCTTCTTGAGCTCGTAGAGATGGAGATCCGTGAGCTTCTTTCCGAGTATGACTTCCCAGGAGATGACATCCCGGTTATCCAGGGTTCTGCTCTTAAAGCACTTGAGGATCCGAGCAGCGAGTGGGGCGACAAGATCATGGAACTCATGGATGCTGTTGACAGCTACATTCCAGACCCACAGCGTGACACAGATAAACCGTTCGTAATGCCTGTAGAGGACGTATTCTCCATCACAGGACGTGGTACAGTTGCAACTGGTAGAGTTGAGGCTGGTGTTCTTCACGTATCTGATGAGGTTGAGATCGTTGGTATCAAAGAGGAGACTCGTAAAGTTGTTGTAACTGGTATCGAGATGTTCCGTAAGCTTCTTGATGAGGCTCAGGCTGGTGATAACATCGGTGCACTTCTTCGTGGTGTAAACCGTGACCAGATCCAGCGTGGACAGGTACTTGCTAAGCCAGGTACTGTAACATGCCACACAAAGTTTACAGCTCAGGTTTACGTTCTTACAAAGGACGAGGGTGGCCGTCATACACCATTCTTCAACAACTATCGTCCACAGTTCTACTTCAGAACAACTGACGTAACAG
>CAVBVT010000065.1:0-16062 GCA_963598855.1 Eggerthellaceae bacterium | reverse complement strand
ACAAATAAAAAAAAATAGTTTATAGTAAACCATATTTTATTAAGAAAGATAACTGGCAAAGGCGTCAGGAACGGATACCAGAGGGGCATTCTCGCCTCTGCACACTGTTCCCGGTGCCTTTTCTTTTGCAGCACAACATGGAGGAGGAAATCAAAGATGGCAGTAAAATATGTTTTTGTGACAGGCGGAGTTGTTTCCGGTCTGGGAAAAGGAATTACCGCAGCGTCCCTAGGACGTCTTCTGAAAGCCAGAGGATATCAGGTGACCATGCAGAAGTTTGACCCTTACATCAATATTGATCCGGGAACTATGAACCCCATTCAGCATGGAGAGGTTTTTGTAACGGATGACGGTACAGAGACAGACCTCGATCTGGGACATTATGAGAGGTTCATTGATGAAAGCCTTGATAAGAATTCCAATGTGACAACCGGTAAGATTTACTGGTCTGTTCTCCAGAAGGAACGTCACGGTGATTTCGGTGGAGGTACAGTGCAGGTGATTCCGCATATCACAAACGAGATCAAGAGCCGCTTTTACAGAGCAAAATCAGCTGATGAGGACCGGATCGCCATTATCGAGGTTGGTGGCACAGTTGGTGATATCGAGAGCCAGCCGTTCCTGGAATCCATCCGTCAGTTCCAGCATGATGTGGGACATGACAATGCCATTCTCATCCATGTAACCCTGATCCCTTACCTCAGAGCCTCTGGGGAGATGAAGACCAAGCCTACTCAGGCCAGTGTAAAAGAACTCCAGGGAATGGGGATCCAGCCGGATGTCTTGGTCTGCAGAAGCGAGTATGCGCTTACGGATGATATCCGTGGAAAGATCGCACAGTTCTGTAATGTGCCGGTAAGCCATGTGCTCCAGAATCTGGATGTAGAATATTTATATGAAGCTCCTCTTGCAATGGAGAGAGAAAAGCTTGCAGACGTAGTACTGCAGAGCTTAAGACTTGAGAACCGTAAACCTGATCTTACAGACTGGGAGAACATGGTAGAAAATCTCCGCCATTCTGATAAAACAGTTAAGATCGCCATGGTTGGAAAATATACACAGCTCCACGATGCATACTTAAGTGTTGTGGAAGCCTTAAAGCATGGTGGGATTTCCTGCCGGGCGAAGGTTGAGATCGTCTGGGTGGACTCTGAGGAACTCAATGAAAAAAATCTGGATCAGACACTTCATACTGTGGACGGAGTCCTGGTTCCAGGAGGATTCGGAAACCGTGGTACAGAAGGAATGATCCTTGCGGCGAAATATGCAAGAACACATAAGATCCCATACCTTGGAATCTGCCTTGGAATGCAGATGGCTATCGTGGAATTCGCCCGCCATGTACTGGGATACGAGGATGCAAACAGTATTGAGCTGGCACCGGAGACAACACATCCGGTCATTGCCCTGATGCCGGACCAGGAAGATGTGGAAGACCTTGGCGGAACCCTTCGTCTTGGAAGCTATCCGTGTGTGCTTGCCGAAGGCTCCAGGTCCTATGAGCTTTTTGGAAAGAAAGAAATCCAGGAGCGCCACAGACACCGCTATGAGGTAAATAATGCGTTCCGTAAAGAATTAAGTGAAAAAGGAATGTCCATTGTAGGTACTTCCCCAGATGCACATATTGTAGAGATGATTGAAATTGCCGGACATCCGTTCTTTGTAGGAACACAGGGACATCCGGAATTCAAGTCCAGACCGAACCATGCACATCCGCTGTTCCGTGGATTCGTGCAGGCGGCAGTTGAGAAAAAGACGGCAGAAGAAGCTGCAATGAAAGGATGAGAAAAATGAGAGAAGTAGAAAATCAGCAGCAGGGTCTCTACCGCCCTGAATTCGAACATGACAACTGCGGTATCGGAGCCGTTGTTAATATAAAAGGAAAGAAAACACATGATACCGTTGCAAATGCTCTTAAAATCGTAGAGAATCTGGAGCATCGTGCAGGTAAAGATGCAGAAGGAAAAACCGGCGATGGTGTCGGTATCCTTCTCCAGATTTCACATAAATTCTTCAAAAAAGTCTGTAAAAAAGAGGGCTTTGATATTGGTGGAGAGAGAGAATATGGTGTAGCCCAGCTCTTTTTTCCACAGCATGAGATCAAACGTGCCCAGGCAAAGAAGATGTTCGAGATCATCGTAGAAAAAGAAGGCCTGGAACTTCTTGGATGGCGTACAGTGCCAGTATTTCCAGAGGTTCTCGGACATAAGGCAAGAGAGTGCATGCCAAGTATCATGCAGGCATTCATCAAGAAACCGGAGGATGTGGAAAAGGGGCTTGCCTTTGACCGCAAGCTCTATATTGCACGCCGTGAGTTTGAACAGAGTAACGATAACACTTATGTTGTTTCAATGAATAGCCGTACTATCGTATACAAAGGTATGTTCCTGGTTGGACAGCTTCGCACGTTTTTTGGAGATCTTCAGAGCCAGGATTACGAATCTGCCATTGCAGTGGTACATTCCCGTTTCAGTACCAACACAAATCCGAGCTGGGAGAGGGCGCATCCGAATCGTTTTATCGTACATAACGGTGAGATCAATACGATCCGTGGTAATGCAGATAAGATGCAGGCCCGTGAGGAAAACATGGAATCTCCATATCTGAAAGAAGAGCTTCACAAGGTGCTTCCTGTAGTCAACCGTAAGGGTTCGGATTCGGCAATGCTTGATAATACCCTGGAATTCCTGGTGATGAGTGGAATGGATCTTCCACTTGCGGTGATGATCACCATCCCGGAGCCATGGGCTAACAATTATACAATTTCCCAGGAGAAGAGAGATTTCTATCAGTATTACGCAACCATGATGGAACCATGGGATGGACCGGCGTCAATTCTGTTTTCCGATGGTGATGTGATGGGTGCTGTTCTTGACCGAAATGGTCTTCGTCCATCCAGATATTATATCACCTCTGATGGTTATATGATTCTTTCCTCTGAGGTTGGTGTTCTCCCTGTAGATGAGGAGAAAATCGTGTTAAAGGAGCGGCTTCATCCCGGAAAAATGCTCCTGGTTGATACTGTTCAGGGACGAGTCATTGATGATAATGAGCTGAAGGAGAAATATGCGAAAAAACAGCCGTATGGTGAGTGGCTGGACAGCAATCTGGTACAGCTGCGTGACATCAGGATCCCGAATGAGCGTGTGGTTGAGTACACACCGGAGGAGCGGGCGCGTCTTCAGAAGGCATTTGGATATACCTATGAGCAGTATCGTACGTCTATCCGCAATATGGCATTAAACGGAGCAGAGAGCATCGGAGCCATGGGTCGTGATACTCCACTTGCGGTATTTTCCAAAGAACATTATCCGTTGTTCGATTACTTCAAACAGCTTTTTGCACAGGTAACAAACCCGCCGATCGATGCGATCCGTGAGGAAATCGTCACTTCCACGAGCGTATATGTAGGAAAAGACGGAAATCTTCTTGTTCAGACTCCGGAGAACTGCCAGGTTCTCAAGATCAATAATCCGATCTTGACAAACACCGACATGATGAAGATCAAGAACATGAAGAAAGATGGCTTTAAGGTCGTTACTATTTCTACTTTATATTATAAGAGTACAAAGCTTGAGCGTGCCATTGACCGTTTATTTGTAGAAGTTGACAAGGCTTTCCGTGAGGGTGCAAACATCCTGGTTCTTTCCGACCGTGGCGTGGATGAGAATCATATGCCAATCCCGTCCCTGCTGGCTGTTTCCGCAGTACATCAGCACCTTGTAAAAACAAAGAAGAGTACATCTCTTGCTCTGATCCTGGAGTCGGGTGAGCCACGAGAGGTACATCATTTCGCAACACTTCTTGGTTATGGTGCAAGTGCAGTCAATCCGTATCTGGCACTTGATACCATCCATGAGCTGATTGATACCCATATGCTGGATAAGGATTATTATGCAGCGGTTGATGATTACAACCATGCAGTTATCAGCGGTATCGTGAAGATTGCTTCCAAGATGGGTATTTCCACAATTCAGTCCTATCAGGGATCTCAGATCTTTGAGGCAATCGGAATCTCAAAGGATGTGATCGACCGTTACTTTACAGGAACGGTAAGTCGTGTGGGCGGAATCACATTGGAAGATATCGAGGATAATGTAGAGAGGCTTCACTCCGAAGCGTTTGATCCGCTGGGACTTGCCACAGACCTTACACTGGACAGTGTAGGAGCTCACAAGATGAGAAGCCAGGGCGAGGAACACAGATACAATCCGCGTACCATCCATCTCCTCCAGCAGTCTACAAAACAGGGCAGCTATGAGATGTTCAAGGAATATACAAAACTGGTAGATGAAGAGGGACATGGAAACTTAAGAGGACTTCTGGACTTCAAGTTTGCAAAAGAGGCTCTTCCGATGGATCAGGTTGAAAGCGTTGACGACATTGTAAAACGCTTTAAGACAGGTGCCATGTCCTATGGTTCTATTTCCCAGGAAGCACATGAGACACTGGCCATTGCCATGAATCATCTCCATGGAAAATCCAATACTGGTGAGGGTGGCGAAAGTGATGAGCGTCTGGATTCCGCAGGAACAGACAATGATCGTTGCTCTGCAATTAAACAGGTAGCCAGCGGACGTTTTGGCGTTACCAGCCGTTACCTGGTATCTGCAAGAGAGATCCAGATCAAGATGGCACAGGGGGCAAAGCCTGGTGAAGGCGGACATCTTCCTGCAAAGAAGGTATATCCGTGGATCGCGAAAACCCGTCATTCCACACCGGGAGTCAGCCTGATCTCTCCGCCGCCACATCATGATATCTATTCCATTGAAGATTTGGCAGAGCTGATCTATGACCTGAAAAATGCAAACAAATATGCAGATATTTCTGTGAAGCTTGTTTCTGAGGCTGGAGTTGGTACGATTGCCGCCGGTGTTGCAAAGGCCGGAGCACAGACGGTTCTGATCTCAGGATACGATGGAGGTACCGGTGCAGCACCGAGAAGCTCTATCCACAATGCTGGACTTCCATGGGAACTGGGACTTGCAGAGACGCATCAGACGCTGATCATGAACGGACTTCGTAACCGTGTACGTATTGAGACAGATGGTAAGCTGATGAGCGGTCGTGACGTTGCGATCGCAGCACTTCTCGGTGCAGAGGAATTCGGTTTTGCAACCGCTCCCCTTGTAACCATGGGCTGCGTGATGATGAGAGTTTGCAACCTGGATACCTGCCCGGTTGGTGTGGCTACCCAGAATCCGGAGCTTCGTAAGAGATTCCGCGGAAAACCGGAATATGTAGAGAACTTCATGCGCTTTATCGCTCAGGAGCTGAGAGAGTATATGGCACGTCTTGGCGTTGCAACGATTGATGAGATGGTTGGCCGTACGGATCTTCTTACAGTTTCTGGCGACGTACAGGAGCCACATAAGGGCAAAGTTGACTTAAGTGCGATCCTGAACAACCCATATGCAGGAAAAGGCAACGTGATCTTTGATCCAAAGGCTGTGTATGACTTCAGCCTTGAGAAAACTCTGGACGAAAAAGTATTGGTCAAAAAATGCATATCTGCGATCCAGAAGGGCGATAAGGTTTCGGTTGATGTAAATGTTACCAATACAGACCGCGCCTTTGGTACGATTCTTGGTTCTGAGATCACAAGAAACCACAAAGAGGGACTTCCGGAAGATACAGTAACTGTAAACTGTACAGGTGCAGGCGGACAGAGCTTCGGTGCATTTATCCCGAAAGGACTGACACTGAAGCTTACCGGTGACAGCAACGACTACTTCGGAAAAGGTCTTTCCGGTGGTAAACTGATCGTTAAAGTTCCGGAAAAAGCCGGATACAAAGCTGAAGAGAACATCATTGTCGGAAACGTGGCACTTTATGGTGCAACAAGCGGAACTGCGTTTATCAATGGTGTTGCAGGAGAACGTTTTGCAGTCCGTAACTCCGGTGCAGTGGCAGTTGTTGAGGGTGTCGGTGAGCACGGATGCGAGTACATGACTGGTGGTCGTGTGGTAGTTCTGGGAAAAACCGGAAAGAACTTTGCGGCAGGTATGAGCGGTGGTATCGCTTATGTTCTTGATGTAGACAATGTTCTTTATAAGAACCTTAACAAAGCCATGATCTCCATTGAAAAAGTGGATAATAAATATGATAAAAAAGAGCTTCGTGATCTCATCGAGGCTCATGTGGAAGCAACAGGCTCCGAGATCGGTAAGAAGGTGCTGGCTGATTTTGATTCCTATCTGCCTCACTTCAAAAAACTCATTCCGGATGAGTACAAGAGAATGATCACCTTAAGTGCGAAGTTGGAGGAAAAAGGTCTGACCAGCCAGCAGGCACAGATGGAAGCATTCTATGAGAGCATCGGCGTGAAACATTAAGGAGGATGAGGAAATGGGAAAGCCAACTGGATTTTTAGATTATGAGAGAGAAACGGCAAAGGTTCTGCCGCCAAAGGAACGTATTCAGAACTTTAACGAATTTCGTGTTCCGTTAAATAAAGAAAAACAGAAACTTCAGGGAGCACGCTGCATGGCATGCGGCGTTCCCTTCTGTCAGGCGGGTATGATGATTGGCGGAATGGCTTCGGGCTGTCCGCTTCACAACCTGGTTCCTGAGACCAACGATCTTGTATACACAGGAAACTGGAAACAGGCATTCCTTCGTCTGAATAAAACTCACAGTTTTCCGGAGTTTACTTCAAGAGTATGCCCGGCTCTCTGTGAAGCTGCCTGTACCTGTAACCTGAACGGAGATCCGGTCAGCACAAAAGAAAATGAGAAAGCCATTATCGAGACTGCCTATGCAGAAGGCTGGGTAAAACCGCAGATTCCACCTGTCCGCACAGGAAAGACAATCGCGGTTATCGGCAGCGGCCCTTCCGGACTGGCAGCAGCACAGCAGCTGAACCGTCGTGGCCACAGTGTAACCGTGTTTGAGAGAAATGACCGCATCGGAGGGCTCCTTCGCTACGGAATCCCGAACATGAAGTTGGAGAAAAAAGTCATCGACCGCAGACTGAAGCTGATGGAAGAGGAAGGCGTGAAATTTGTTACCAATATCAATGTCGGTGTGGACATTACCGCAGAGCAGCTTCTGAAGGATTATGACCGTGTTCTTCTCTGCTGCGGAGCTTCCCACCCGAGAGATATCAAGGTTCCAGGAAGAGATGCAAAGGGAATTTATTTTGCGGTAGATTTCCTGAAGCAGGTAACAAAAAGCCTTCTGGATACAGATTTTGCCAAATTCCCATATGAGCTAGCAAAGGGTAAACATGTTCTGGTCATCGGTGGTGGTGATACCGGAAACGACTGTGTGGGAACTTCCATTCGTCTTGGCGCAAAATCCGTAACACAGCTTGAGATGATGCCAAAGCCTCCGGTAACAAGAACACCGTCCAACCCGTGGCCAGAGTGGCCGAAGGTTCTGAAGACTGATTACGGCCAGGAAGAAGCCATTGCAGTATTTGGTCATGACCCGCGAATCTATCAGACAACGGTTACCGAATTTATCAAAGATAAAAAAGGAAATGTTTGCAAGGCCAAGATCGTTAAGCTGAAAAGCGTAAAAGATGAAAAGACAGGAAGGTTTAACATGGTTCCGGTTGAGGGCAGTGAAGAAGTGATCCCTGCAGATGTGGTACTTATTGCGGCAGGTTTCCTCGGAAGCGAGAAATATGTAACCGATGCGTTCCATGTAGCACTGACACCAAGAACCAACGTGGAGACAAAACCGGAGCAGTACGCAACAAGCGTAGACCGTGTATTCACAGCAGGCGATATGCACCGTGGACAGTCACTCGTCGTGTGGGCGATCCATGAGGGACGTGAGGCTGCAAAGGCAGTTGATGAATCTTTGATGAGTTATTCGTATTTACAGTGAGGATTATTCGCAATCCGCTTCGCAGTACCTATATTGAATAACTGCTTCACAATTTAGAAGGAGATCATACATCTCCTGATACAAGTAGGTCCCCTGTTCAGTGCTTATTTCCGGCAGTTGAAGAGGGGACTTGCCTGATTCGATTAAAAAGCAGTTGACAAAGAATTGACCGATTGCTATAATTACGTCCATGAACAAGGGGGTTCTTCAGGAGCGGAAGCTCTCTGAAGTGCACCCTTTTTCTGTTTTTTAAGGGTAATTATTTTGTGTGATGAGGAAATAAAGGAGAGAATACTATGGGGAATTATACCAGAGAAGAGATTCTTGCAATGGCAGAGGAGGAAGACGTAGAGTTTATCCGTCTCCAGTTTACAGATATGTTTGGGACTCTGAAAAATATTGCGATCACAGCAAGAGAGCTTCCAAGAGCCCTGGACAACCAGTGTGTTGTATATGGCTCTCATATTGCGGGCATTGTGGGAGAAAAGGAACCGGATCTGATCCTGTATCCGGACTACGATACTTTTTCAATTCTCCCATGGCGTCCTCAGCAGGGAAAGGTTGCAAGGTTGATCTGTGATATGCGTCGTTCAGATGGATCGGAGCATGAGATGAGTTCCAGATACATTCTGAAAAAAACGGCGCAGACAGCGGAGGATGCAGGATACACCTGCTATGTTGACCCGGAATGCGAATTTTTCCTGTTTCATATTGATGATAATGGAATGCCGACGACAGTCTCCCATGAAAAGGCCGGATACCTGGATGTAAGTCCGGTGGATCTGGGCGAAAATGCAAGACGTGATATGGTACTGACTCTTGAGGAAATGGGATTTGAGGTGGAATCCTCTCATCATGAGACAGCACCTGCACAGCATGAAATTGCCCTTCATTATGGGGAAGTGCGTGAGATGGCAGATGCAGTTATGACCTTTAAGATGGCAGTAAGAACTGTAGCCAAACGTCATGGACTTCATGCTACATTTATGCCGAAGCCAAGACGGGAAGTAAACGGTTCCGCTATGCATATCCATTTTTCGCTGTTTAAAAATGGAAGGAATATTTTTGTGGATCCAGACGATCCGTCCAAGCTGAGTGAAGAGGCCATCTATTTTATAGGCGGTATTCTGGCACATAGCCGGGAGATGGCTCTTGTTACCAATCCGCTTGTAAATTCCTACAAGAGGATCGTGCCTGGTTTTGATGCACCAACAGAACTGACCTGGACGAGAAATAATCAGAATTCACTTGTGAGGATACCCAGGGTTAATGGAGATGATACCAGGATTGAGCTTCGAAGTCCGGATGCTGCCTCTAACCCATATCTTGTTTTTGCAGTATGTCTGGCAGCAGGACTGGATGGAATCCAGAAGAAAATCCATCCGACAAAAGCCTCTGACCGCTCGCTTTCCGAATCAGACCAGAAAGAACTCGGTGTTGAGAATCTGCCGGAAAATCTGCGGGAGGCGATCACGCTGTTTGAAGAAAGTGCTTGGATGAAAGAGGTTCTGGGAGAGGTTTTTTGCAAACAGTATGTACAGGCCAAGAAAAAAGAGTGGCTGCGTTATTCCCAGGAGATTTCTGACTGGGAGATCGAGGAATATCTGTACAGGATCTGAAACTGAGGTATAGAAGGACGAAAGAGAGTGGCGGTTTATGAACACGAGTATCGTGATTGCATTACCCAAAATAGAAGATGCAAAAAAGATCCGCACAGTCCTTAGCAGATATGGATTTTCGGTAGCGGCAGTATGCAATTCAGGCGCGAATGCTCTGGCCAGTATTTCTGAACTGGATGGAGGCGTGCTGCTTTGCGGATATCATTTGCGGGATATGTATTACCAGGATCTTCTGGACTACATGCCGGATTATTTTGAGATGCTGTTGATGGCATCGCAGGGAGTGATCAATGAAGCTCCGTCGTCTATTTTGTGTGTGGGGATGCCTCTGAAGGCCGGGGATCTTGTAAATACGGTAAGTATGATGCTTTCCCAGATAGAAAGACGCTGGAAAAAAGATAAGAAAAAACCGAAGCAGCGTTCATGGAAAGAGCAGAATTATATTTCAAATGCAAAGATGCTTTTAATGGAACGAAATCATTTGAGTGAGGAAGATGCATACCGTTATATTCAGAAGTGCAGTATGGATTCCGGGACCAATATGGTCGAGACAGCCCAAATGGTTCTGATGCTGTTGTATGATTCTGTATAAAAAACAATAAAAAACAACAGAGCAGGCAGGAATTATCTGCGCTGACTGCTTGATTTTATACCGGATCAGGTGAGATTCCTTAAAGGATTTTCCCGATTCGGTTAAACTACTTTGAATTGGAGGATGAGGGAATGGAATTTATGGATGGAATCTGTAAGACTAGAGAATGTGCCTGGGACGTGCTTCTTTCCGAGAGCATGAAAGACCAGGAAGCAACAGTGGAAGGAGCAATACACAGCATCCGTAATATGGGTGATGTGGCATTTGTGATACTTCGAAAAAAAGAGGGACTTTTTCAGACAGTATATGAGAACGATAAGACAAATGTTTCCATTCATGATCTGAAGGAGGCAATGTGTGTCCGCCTCACAGGAACTCTTCATGAGGAGGAAAGAGCTCCTCACGGAAGAGAGCTTCGCATCAGCCATGTGGAGATCCTTTCCTCACCGGCAGAACCACTTCCTCTGGCAATCGACAAATGGAAGCTGAATACTTCCCTGGAGGCAAAGCTGAATTATCGCTCCATCGCCCTGCGTAACGTGAAGGAACGTGCGAAATTCAAAATCCAGGAAGCACTGGTGCGAGCATTCCGTGATTATCTCTACGAAAAGGGATTTACTGAGATCCACACACCGAAGGTTGGAGCCAGAGGTGCAGAGGGCGGCGCAAATCTGTTTAAGCTGAGCTACTTCCACAAACCGGCTGTCCTGGCACAGAGCCCACAGTTTTACAAACAGATGATGGTAGGTGTTTTTGACCGTGTATTTGAGACCGGGCCTGTATTCCGTGCAGAGAAACACAACACAAAACGTCATCTGAATGAATATACAAGCCTTGATTTTGAGATGGGTTATATCAACGGATTTGAGGATATCATGGAGATGGAGACCGGATTCCTTCAGTATGCAGTAGAGCTTCTGAAAAAAGACTACGCCCATGAGCTTTCCATTCTGAAAGTGGAACTTCCGAAAGTAGACAAAATCCCGGCTGTACGTTTTGACAAAGCAAAAGAGCTGGTGGCTGAGAAATATAAACGTAAGATCCGCAACCCATATGATCTGGAGCCGGAAGAAGAGGCTCTGATCGGAAGATATTTCAAAGAAGAGTACGATGCGGATTTCGTTTTTGTCACACATTATCCGTCTAAGAAGCGTCCGTTCTATGCAATGGATGATCCGACAGATGAGAAATTTACATTAAGCTTTGACCTTCTGTTCAAGGGACTTGAGGTAACTACAGGCGGACAGCGTATCCATGATTATCAAATGTTAAAAGATAAGATCGCAGCCCGCGGCATGGACGAGGAAGGCATGGAGCAGTACCTGGATACTTTCAAACATGGAATGCCGCCTCACGGTGGACTTGGAATCGGTCTGGAGCGTCTTACCATGCAGATCCTGGGAGAGGAAAACGTCCGTGAGACCTGCCTGTTCCCGCGTGATATGAACAGACTTGAGCCGTAATAAGGAGAAAAAAGATGGCAAAGATAATTGATGATGAAACAATGGAAAATGTCTGCATCCTGGCGAAGCTTTCCCTGACAGAGGATGAGAAGGAAAAAGCAAAAGAGGATATGCAGAAGATGCTGGACTATGTAGATAAGTTAGACGAGCTTGACACTTCTTCCGTAGAGCCGATGTCTCATATCTTCGAAGATGAGAATGTGTTCCGTGAAGATGTTGTGACAAACGGTGACAATCACGAGGCGATGCTTGCCAACGCACCAAAGCAGAAAGAAAACCAGTATCAGGTTCCAAAAACAATTGGATAAGACAGGAGACAGGACATGGATTTGGGAAAATTAACCGCATTACAGCTTGCGGAAAAGATCAAACAGCATCAGATAAGCGTCCTGGACGGTGTCAAATACGTATTTGATCAGATCGAGGAAAAAGAGGACAAAGTCCACGCTTATCTTGATACTTATAAAAAAGAAGCCTATGCAAGAGCAAAAGAAGTGCAGAAAGGTATTGAGGACGGAACCTATACCGGACCTCTTGCCGGTGTGCCCATCGCCATCAAGGACAACATCTGCATCAAGGGAAAAACAACCACCTGTGCATCAAAGATTCTTGAAAACTTCGTTCCACAGTACAATGCAGAAGTCATTGATCGTTTGGAAGAAGCAGGACTTGTAATTATCGGAAAAACAAATATGGATGAGTTCGCCATGGGAAGTACCACAGAGACTTCCGCTTACGGCGTGACCAGAAACCCGTGGGATCTGGAGCGCGTTCCGGGAGGATCTTCCGGCGGTTCCTGTGCGGCAGTGGCAGCAGGAGAGACTTACCTGGCACTTGGTTCCGATACAGGTGGTTCCATCCGTCAGCCAAGTTCCTACTGCGGTGTTACGGGAATCAAACCGACCTACGGAACCGTATCCCGTTACGGACTGGTTGCCTATGCGTCCTCCCTGGATCAAATCGGACCAGTTGGAAAAGACGTTGCGGACTGTGCGGCACTTCTTGAGATCATTGCCGGACACGATGCAAAAGACAGCACTTCCATGAAGAGAGAAGATCTTGAGTTTTCCTCTTCTATGACAGATAAGATCGTGGGAATGAAATTTGGTGTGCCGAAGGAATATCTTTCCGAGGGACTGAACCCGGAGGTAAAAGATGCATTCATGAACGCACTGAAAGTACTTACCGAGATGGGTGCAGTTGTAGAATTTTTCTCCATGAAGACAACAGAATATATGATCCCTGCCTACTATATCATTGCCAGCGCAGAGGCCAGCTCTAACCTGGAGCGTTTTGACGGCGTGAAGTACGGTTTCCGTGCAAAAGAGTACGAGGGACTTCATGACATGTACAAAAAGACAAGAACCGAAGGCTTCGGCGAGGAAGTAAAACGCCGTATCATGCTGGGATCTTTCGTATTAAGCTCCGGTTACTACGATGCTTACTATTTGAAAGCACTTCGTACAAAAGCTCTCATCAAAAAAGAATTCGACGAGGCCTTTTCCAAATATGACGTTCTTCTTGCTCCGGCATCACCGTTTACCGCGCCGAAGCTTGGAGAGAGCCTGAAAGACCCACTTGCCATGTACCTTGGCGATATTTATACCGTAGCAGTAAACCTGTGCGGACTTCCTGGAATTTCCGTTCCATGCGGAAAAGACGCAGCCGGACTTCCGATCGGAATCCAGATGATCGGTGACTGCTTCAAAGAAAACAATCTGTTCCGCGCAGCACACGCATATGAGAAAAAACGCGGTGATTTCGGAACAGCAATGGAAGGGGGAGAAAAGGCATGAAACAGTATGAGACAGTCATAGGACTTGAGGTGCATGTGGAGCTTGCCACAAAAACAAAGATCTTCTGCGGATGCTCCACAGAGTTCGGAGGCGCACCAAATACACATACCTGCCCGGTCTGCACCGGTATGCCGGGATCTCTTCCGGTTCTCAATAAAAAAGTGGTAGAGTTTGCCATCAAGGCAGGTCTTGCGGCAAACTGTCATATCCATCAGTACTGCAAGTTTGACCGTAAGAACTATTTTTACCCGGATAACCCGCAGAACTACCAGATCTCCCAGCTGTATCTGCCGATCTGCTATGACGGAGCTGTTGAGATCGAGACTTCTGCAGGCAAAAAGACCGTACGTATTCACGAGATGCACATGGAGGAGGATGCTGGTAAGCTGATCCATGATGAGTGGGAAGACTGCTCTCTGGTTGACTACAACCGAAGCGGTGTGCCGCTTATTGAGATCGTATCCGAGCCGGATATGAGAAGCTCCGAGGAGGTTATCGCATACCTGGAAAAACTCCGCTGCACCATGCAGTATCTGGGAGTTTCTGACTGCAAACTTCAGGAAGGTTCCATGCGTGCCGATGTCAACCTTTCTGTACGTGAGGTTGGAAGCGAGACATTTGGAACAAGAACTGAGATGAAGAACCTGAACTCCTTCAAGGCTATTGCAAGAGCAATCGAGGGTGAGAGAGAGCGTCAGATCGAGCTTCTGGAAGAAGGCAGAGCCGTTGTCCAGGAAACCAGAAGATGGGACGATAACAAAGAATCTTCCCATGCCATGCGTTCCAAAGAGGATGCCAAAGATTACCGCTATTTCCCTGACCCGGATCTTCCGCCGATCCACATTTCCGATGCCTGGATCGAAGAGCTGCGTGCTTCCATTCCGGAACTTCGTGAAGCCAAGATGGAACGTTATCAGAAAGAGTATGAGCTTCCGGCTTATGATGCGGGAATCCTTACCGAGTCCAGACATCTGGCAGGACTTTTTGAGGAGACAGCCGTTCTTCTGGGAAATCCGAAAAAAGCAGCCAACTGGTTTATGGTGGAAGTTCTCCGTCTGACAAAAGACAAAGGTCTTGATCCGGAGAAAGTAAACTTTACACCGAAACATCTGGCAGATCTTCTTTCCATGGTGGAGAAAAAAGAAGTCAGCGCACAGAATGCGAAAAAAGTATTTGAAAAAGTATTTGACGAGGATATTGATCCGGTTGTATATATAGAAGAAAAGGGCCTTAAGATTGTAGAAGACACAGGTCTTCTCACCGAAACTGTGAAAAAGATCGTAGATGCCAACCCTGGACCGCTGGCTGAACTTCTTGGCGGCAAGGACAAGGTTATTGGATTTTTTGTAGGACAGCTGATGAGAGAGCTGAAAGGCAAGGCAAATCCTGACAGCGTCAGAAAAGCACTGGCAGAGGAAATTGAGAGAAGGAGATAAAAAACTATGGTTACAGTAAATCAGAACTATTTAAAACTTCCGGGAAGCTATCTGTTTTCCAATATCGCAAAGAAGGTAAATGCATACAAGGAGGCCAATCCGGAATTTAAGGATTCTGTGATCAGTCTTGGAATCGGTGATGTGACACAACCACTTGCACCAGCGATCATTGATGCCCTTCATAAATCTGTAGATGAGATGGCTCATGCGGAGACTTTCCGCGGATATGCACCAGATCTTGGATATGAGTTCTTAAGAAGTGCCATTGCAAAAAATGATTATCAGTCCAGAGGATGCGACATCAGCGCAGATGAGATCTTTGTTTCCGATGGAGCTAAGAGTGATTCCGGAAACATCCAGGAGATCTTCGGACTGGATAACAAGGTTGCAGTTTGTGACCCGGTTTACCCTGTATATGTAGATACCAACGTTATGGCCGGACGTACTGGTCTTTATAATAAAGAGCGTGAGAACTTTGACGGTGTGATCTACATGCCGTGTAAAGAGGAGAATGGCTTCCTCCCGGAGATCCCGGCAGATGAAGTACCGGATCTGATCTATCTCTGTTTCCCGAACAACCCGACCGGTGGTGCCATCACAAAGTCTGCTCTTCAGGAGTGGGTTGACTATGCAAACAAAAACGGCTGCGTGATCATTTATGATGCAGCATATGAGGCATATATTTCCGAGGAAGATGTTCCGCACAGCATTTATGAGTGCGAGGGTGCAAGAACCTGTGCTATCGAGCTTCGAAGCTTTTCCAAGAATGCAGGTTTCACAGGTGTTCGTCTTGGATTTACTGTTGTTCCGAAGGAACTGGTACGTGATGGCGTAGAGCTTCACAGTCTCTGGGCAAGACGTCACGGAACTAAGTTCAATGGTGCTCCGTATATCGTGCAGAAGGCAGGCGAGGCTGTTTATTCTCCAGAGGGAAAAGCACAGCTGAAAGAGCAGATCGCTTACTACATGCGTAATGCAAAGACGATCCTCGACGGACTTTCCGCAGCAGGATTTTCCGTATCCGGTGGAAAAAATGCGCCATATATCTGGCTGAAAACACCGGATCAGATGACTTCTTGGGAGTTCTTTGACTATCTTCTTGAGAAAGCACACATCGTAGGAACACCAGGTTCAGGTTTTGGTGCACATGGCGAGGGATATTTCCGTCTGACTGCATTCGGAAGCTATGAGAATACACTGGAAGCCATTGAGAGAATTAAAAATCTGTAATATAAAAGGCGGAGCGGATTTTGGAAAGGTCTGCTCTGTTTTTGTGTGCCGAGCATGGCACTAATCTCGCTGGTGCAAGTCCAGTCACGG
>CAVBVT010000064.1:0-16449 GCA_963598855.1 Eggerthellaceae bacterium | reverse complement strand
TGCTTTGTACATCTGAGAACGGAATTGAAACAAATATCGAAGTTATCACTTCTGTGCGTGAGCAGTATCCGTCCATCCATATTACAGCTGCGATCAGCAATATTTCTTTCAACCTGCCGGTTCGTAAGCTGATTAATCTTGGATTTATGGTACTTGCAATGAATGCCGGTCTGGACAGTGGAATCCTTGACCCGACAAACAGAGACATGCTTGGTCTGATCTATGCAACGGAAGCTCTTCTTGGAGAAGATGACTACTGCATGGAATACATCGGAGCATACAGAGATGGTCTGATCGGACCTGTAAAAAAATAATCAAGATCCCTTTAGGGGTGCAGAGTCTGCGGAGAACTCTGCACGCATATCCCATAAAAAATACGGCAAAAGCTGAGATGAGTGCGAAAAATATCAGCCTGTCCGTGGTAAATAATAAACATACATAATATTTGGAGGTAGAACAATGTCTAAAATCGAAGAAGTTGCAAAATTAGTAGAAATCGGTAAAGCGAAACTGGTAGGAAAAGCAGTACAGGAAGCTCTTGATGAGGGTTGTGATCCACAGGAGATCTTAAATAAAGGTATGATCGACGCTATGGCTGTTGTAGGTGAGAAGTTCAAAAATAATGAGATCTTCGTACCTGAGATGCTGGTAGCAGCAAGAGCTATGAAAAAAGGTGTTGAGGTTCTGAAACCGCATCTTGCATCCGGAGCTACAGGTGTAAAAGGTAAACTTATCATCGCAACAGTAGCAGGCGACCTTCATGACATCGGCAAAAACCTTGTTGCCATGATGATCGAGAGTGCAGGATTTGAGGTTATCGACCTTGGCGTTGATGTATCCAATGATAAGATCATCGAGTGCTACAAAGAGAACCCGGATACAAAGATCATTGCTCTTTCTGCTCTTCTTACAACAACAATGCCGGCACTTCGTGACGCTGTAGATGCACTGAACAAATCTGACTTCAGAAGCAATATCAAAGTTATGGTCGGCGGAGCACCGATCACCCAGGAATTCGCAGACGAGATCGGCGCAGACGGATATTCCGAGGACGCTGCAAGTGCTGCAACACTGGCAAATGAGCTGATCGGGGCATAATTGCCCGGCTTCACAGCCAAAAAAGTAATAAAAACAATATACATATTAGTTTAGTGCCAACCGCTTATGATAAACCTATGCCATCAGGGATACCGCATAGTGCAGAACTGTAGAAGCTCTGCACATGCGGCATCCCTTTTGGCATTTTGAATTGTAAGTATTGTTTAAATATAGTATAATTAATGAAAATGCACAAAAAATATGCGAAAAACATACAAAAACTATATAAAATGATACAACAGAAGAAGGGGAGAGGGAAGAATGTATACACTTCTGATTGCTGATGACGAGCCTTTGATCCGGAATGGGGTAAAGAAGATCATAGACTGGGAATCGCTGGGGTTTTCAAAAATATTCCTGGCAGAGGATGGACAGGAGGCACTGGATATCATCCGCAAAAATCATGTGGATCTTGTGCTGACGGATATTGTGATGCCGTTTATGGACGGACTGGAGCTGACAGAGATCCTTTCCAGGGAATATCCGCAGATCCATGTTGTGATCCTCACTGGTCATGAGGATTTTCAGTATGCGCAGAAATCTGTGGGACTTGGGGTAAAGAACTATATCCTGAAGCCGATAGGAGCAGAAAGCCTTTATAAAAAAATGAAAGAAATCTGCGAGAAACTTCATATAGAAAACCGGCACAGACAGTATGTACAGTCCATGAAGAATCAGCTTCGCCAGAGTCTGCCGGTCCTTCAGGAGCAGACGTTAAACAAGATCGTCTGTTCCGCTGACCGGAATTTAAGACTGTATCTTGAGAGGGCAAAAAGCCTTCAGCTTGACCTTGGACAGGGTTCGTATGAGATCGGAGTTATGGATCTGGATATGGAGAATATTGCAGGAGCTGATTATGATCTGTATCTTTTTTCGGCACGGAATATAGTTAAAGAATGCCTGGGAACAGAGCATTATGTTTTTGAAGACGGAAAAGACAGGATCGTGATCCTGTTCCGCTGCGGTGATCTTGATGTGGAACCTCATGAACTGATCTACGATGTTCTCTGTATTATCCAGAAATCCATCTATAATACGATCCGGCTGAAGACAACATGCGCTATTGGAACATCGGCTGAGAGCCTTGATGAGCTGAACCAGGCATACCGGAATGCGAAAAAAGCACTGGAATGCAAGTATTCTCTGGGGAGCAATAATGTTTACGATATCGGAGATCTGAATTATCTGGAGAGATCTTTTTATTATCCGCAGCAGGAACTTCACCGCCTGACAAAAAGCATCATGATCGGAAAAACAGAAGAGATCGAAGCGGCAGTGAGATCTGTATTCCATACCAATGGAAAAGACTGTTCCCTTTCTGGGAAAAATGTCAAGGTCATTTATATGGAAGCAATGAATGCGCTCCTTCGCGAGCTGGCCGGATTAAAAGAAATTCCCGATGAAATGTGGACGCGGGGATTTGTACTTTATCAGGAATTTGACAAATACAGTTCCCTGAAAGAAATGGAAGACGGACTGATCCGTTTTGCCTGCAGCATCCGTGATCAGATGAATTCTGCACAGATAAACAGCGGAATGCAGGTCATTGATAAAGTAAAAGATTATGTTATGAAAAATTACAAAAATCCGGAGCTTTCCCTTACTACGGCAGCAGAGTTTGCATCTGTAAGTACCGGATATTTAAGCGGACTTTTCAAGAAAGAGGCAGGAACCAATTTTGTAAAATATCTTACGGATGTCCGTATGGAAAAGTCCATGCAGCTGCTTCGGAGTACAGATATGAAAACCTATGAGATCGCTTTTGAGACAGGATTTTCCAATCCGCATTACTTCAGCGTTTCATTTAAAAAGTATACAGGAATGTCTCCTTCGGAATTCCGGGCAAAGGAGTAGTCCATGAAAAACAGTCAGAAAAACAGCCTGAAAGACCGGGCATTAAAACAGACAGCGGTACTCATCATTGTTACCATGTGCATTATGGTCACGGTTTTTTACATGGTATTCCACTCGAGATCTCTGAACGAAAGAGGAAAGTACGAAGAAGAAAATCTGGTAAATATGGAGGCTTATCTGGACAGTTATCTGGAAGAAGTAGATTCCATTGCAAAAAATGTAAACTACAATTATTATCTTCAGGATTATCTGGAAAGTGTGATCGATGAGGAAGATAATTATGTGGAAAGTGGAATTAAAAGAAATATGCGTTCCTATGAGATGAGTTCCCAGGCATTCAGCGATACGCTTCTTTCAAGGGCGGATATTTCTTCTATTATGATCTTTGGAAAGAAAAAAATGATCCTTAACCGTTCCATGTACAGTTACCAGAAAGTGGCACAGGATTACTCCAAACTGGACTGGTATGCAAAAGCAGTTGCCAATCCTCAGGATGCCATTATCACAGGCCCCAACAGACACGCTTTTTTTGATACGGACGATGAGACGATCTCTTTAAGCAGGGAAGTGCAGAGTTATGAAAATGGTACATTCCGTGGTGTGATCCTGATTAATCTGAATCTGAATAAGATCACGGAAATCTGCCGTTCTTTTCAGGGAAATGGAGACAGCTTTCTCTGTATTGTAAATGAAAAAGGAGAGATGGTTTATCAGCAGCAGGACGGAAAAGCCGCGTTTGCTTTTGATGAAAAAGAGAACCGTGAAGAGCTGAAAACCGCACTTGAAACTGCCAAAGAAAACAGTTTCCGTCTGACCTATCAGGACGAAAAGTATCTGGTAACAAAAACGGCCATGGAGACAACAGGATGGACGCTGGTAAGCATGGTTCCTTATACATCTGTGATAAAGGAGACCATGACGATCAGTGGACTGATGATCGTAGCTGTTATCATCACACTGATCGTAACTCTGGTTCTGCTGAACCGGATCCTGACAGGTGTTGTAAAACCTCTGAAACAGCTGGAGAAACATATGGCGCAGGTAAATCCTGATAATATAAACCAGCACATGGAAATTTCTTCAGATGACGAGATCGGGCATCTTTCCATGAAGTTCAACCAGATGCTTGACCGTATCACCAATCTGAAAGAACAGGTTATTGAGGAACAGGAAGATAAGAGAAAATATGAACTTCAGGCTTTGCAGGCCCAGATTAATCCCCATTTTCTTTATAATACCCTGGATTCTATTATCTGGATGGCAGAGACCAACGATTCCAATATTGTGGCAATGACGGAAGCACTTGCCAAACTGTTTCGGATATCTCTGAACAAAGGAAATGAAGAGATCACACTTGAGAAAGAACTGGAGCATGTAAAAAATTATCTTATTATTCAGAGCATGCGTTATGCGGACAAGTTTACATATGAGATTTCTGTGGAACCTGGAGTGGAAAAATGTGGAATGATCAAGCTGATTCTGCAGCCTGTTGTGGAAAACTGCATTTATCACGGCATCAAAAAGAAGCGAGGAACAGGAAAGATCACTATCCGGGCGTATCGACGAGGGGAAGATCTGATCATAGAAGTCAGTGATGACGGATGTGGAATGCCGGAAGAAATATGCAGAAAGATCCTGTCTGATGAGATCGAGCCTGAGAACATCAGCGGTTCCGGAATCGGAGTCAAAAATGTAAACGAACGTATCCAGCTCCGTTTTGGAAAAAAATACGGTCTGAGCTATTCATCAGAAGAAGGCGTTGGAACGACAGTAACCTATGTACTTCCATATAATGAGGGAGGCAGTATATGAATAAGAAACATATGAAAAAAAAGCTTCTGATTTTTGCGGCAGCAGTTCTGATGATAATAACAGCAGTAACTGTTCATTATAAAACAGAAGTCAGATCTGAGGCGGCCAGTACGAGTACGCAGCAGATTGGGAAAAAAGTGATTGGAGCTACGTTTGCATCCAGTCAGGCAAGTTATCAGTATGCTCTTGGAAATCTTCTTGTTAAAGAAGCAGAGAAAGATCCGGATTATGAACTGGAGATCCAGTATGCAGAATGGAGCGTAAAGAAGCAGGAAGAACAGATGAGGGATTTTATCCAGAGAAAAGTGGATGCCATTATTTTATGCCCGGTTAATGCAAAATCTTATCTGAATGTGCTTCGTGAGGCAAAGAACGCCGGGATCCCTGTGATCAATCTGAATATGAAAGTGGACACTGTATCTGCGGAATATATCACAACTTATGTAGGGGCAAGCATGTCGGAGGAGGCAGATCTGGCAGGCCAGCTGACTGTGGAATGCCTTGATGGAAAAAAAGGAAAAGTAGGAATCATCGAAGGTTCCCAGGGTACAGATCCCCAGATCTACAGAACACAGACATTTCTGGAATATCTGTCCAGTTATCCAGACATTGAAGTTGTTGGAATCGAAGAAGCCAACTGGTCTCGGGCAAAAGCCGGGCTGGCAGCGTCCAAACTTCTTTCCCAGAATCCGGATATCAATGTATTCTACTGCCATGACAGCAATATGGCTCTTGGCGTTTACGATATGCTGAAGGCCAGAGGAATACAGGATCATATCCAGGTGATCGGGATCGGAAATGAACAGGAACATATTGAAGCTGTAAAGACGGGAAAACTTTATGGGATCGTCACCCAGCCGCCGGAATACGAAGCGGAATATTCCTGGAGCTGTGCCAAGAGAGCAGCGGAAGGAGAAATACTCCGCCTCTGGTACAAGAACCTTGTGGTAAGCCTGACAAAAGAGAATATAGACAGTTATTTCAGTCCTTTGTTAGATTAAAAATTTAATCATAACTGATGTGAAAAATAAGACTAAACCGATGAAAAAATTGAATTTCAATTTTCATCGGTTTTTCTTATTATACTAATAAATACTTCATGATGATCGGACAGTTAATCAGGAAGATGAAGTTGACATCGGCGGAGGTGTCATTCATGGGAAAGGAGATAAATATGAGCAGTGGAGTAAACAGCACGGGACAGGCATATGCTCTGGATATGCAGAAAGTTTCAAAACGTTTTCCAGGTACACTGGCTGTTGATAAGGTAGATTTCCGTGTGAAAAAAGGTGAAGTGCATGCTCTGATGGGAGAGAATGGTGCGGGAAAATCAACTCTGATGAAAATGCTGAACGGTTTGTTTAATGACTATACGGGAGATATCTACATTAACGGAGAGAAGAAACTTCTCCATTCTCCTACACTGGCCAAGGAAGCCGGAATCGGAATGGTATATCAGGAGCTTTCTCTTGCAAGAAGAATTTCCATTTATGAGAATCTTCTGGTAGGAAGACTTCCGAAGAAAGGCATTTTTGTAGATAAGAAAAAAGCGATTGAAGAGGCGAAAAAACTTCTGGCGAGAGTAGGACTGGATTACATTGATCCGACTATCGATGTTTCCGAGATCAGTCAGTGCGAGGCACAGCTTGTAGAGATCGCCAAAACACTTGGATTCAATCCATCTATCATCGTTATGGATGAGCCGACATCTGCTCTTTCCAGTGATGAGGTTGAGCGTCTTTACAAGATCATCCGGCAGTTAAAGTCTGAGGGACTTGCAGTTGTTTATATTTCCCATCATCTGGCAGAGATCTTTGAGATCGCAGATAACGTTACAGTAATGCGAGATGGCAAGCTGGTAGGTTCCTGTGCAGTATCCGACACAGATCCGGATAAACTGGTAGAGATGATGGTAGGAACTCCGGTAAAGAATTTCTATGAGAATCATAAGTCCATGGTACAGAATGAAGTTGTACTGAAGGTTGAAGATTATACACACTGGGGATTTTTCCATCATGTAAACTTCGAACTTCATAAAGGTGAAGTACTTGCCATCTGCGGACTGGCCGGAGCCGGAAGAACAGAGATCGCAAGAGCACTGATCGGCGTGGATAAAGCTGACGGCGGAAAAGTATATATACATGGAAAAGAAACACATTTCAAGAACTTTGGTGAAGCTATCGCCGGAGGACTTGGATATCTGACAGAGGATCGAAAAGTCGTAGGTCTGGCACTGAACCAGACAGTTGGCGATAACGTAACTTCCTGTATCATTGACCAGAACTCCAACGGTATTTTCTATAACCAGAAAAAACTGAACGGACTGATCGATGAGAAGATCAATGAGATGAGTGTTTATCCGGCAGACAGAGATCGTCTGGTAAACAGCTTCTCCGGTGGAAACCAGCAGAAGGTGCTGATGGCCAAATGGCTGGCAGCAGGTGTTGATATCCTGATCCTGGATGAGCCTACTCGAGGCGTTGATGTTAATGCCAAGCAGGTTATCCACAATGTAGTTAAGGATTATGTATCAAAAGGTAACTCCGTAATTCTTCTTTCTTCTGACCTTCCGGAAGTTGTAGGACTTGCAGACAGGGCAGTGATCTTACGAGAAGGACACACAATCGGAATGATCCAGAAAAAGGATATGACGGAAAATTCAATACTGATCGCAGCTAATGGGGAGGGAGAGTTCGTATCATGTCAGAAGTAAATAAAAATGGAAATACTGCCGCTCCAAAGGTAGATACAAGAAAAACAGAAATTAATAAAGCCAGCCTGATCTTTAACCAGCTTGGCATCTGGATCATTGTTGCAGGACTTATCGTTCTGGGAATGATCATTTCAAAAGGACAGTTCTTTGGAAAAAGTAATATCCAGTCTATTCTGGAGGCTGTAGCCCTGACCGGTATGGTCTGTGCGGGACTGTTCTATGTTACATATTCAGGAAATATGACCGATATGTCCGTGCCGATCACGATGGCATTCGGCGGAGTTATGGCAGTACAGTGCATTAACTTTGGCTTTGTGGGATCTATTATTGCAGGACTTCTTGCAGGTGCCCTGATCGGCCTGATCAATGGTTTCATGATCGGTAAGATGAGAGCCAACGCCATCATCTGGACACTGGCGGTAAACCTTTTGATATCCGGTGTCATACGAGTGGTATGGCAGGGAAAAATGCTCTACGCAGAGGATATCGCGAAAGAAAGCATGCAGTCATCTGCTGAGAAATTTTATGCGATCTCCAGAACCTATATCGGCGGAGCAATCTCCCTGATGGCCATTGTTATGCTGCTTATGTTTGTGCTTTCATGGGTGATCCACACAAAAACAGCATTCGGACAGAAACTGAAGATCATCGGTACCAATTATGAAGTAGCGAAATTTTCAGGAATCAACTGTACAAAACAGATCATTATCGCATATGTGATCAATGGTCTCTGCAGTGCAACAGCTGGTATCTTTTATGCAGCTCTCAGAAAATGTGCTTCCTACGAAAACGGAACCGGTTATGACTTTGATGCGCTGACCGCGATCCTTCTGGGCGGTGTTTCCCTGAGCGGAGGAAAAGGAAGTATTGTAGGAACCTTCGGCGGTGTACTTGCTTATGGTATCCTCAACAATATTCTTTCCTGGATCGGTCTTGGAACTTATACCAAGTATCTTGTTCAGGGTATTGTATTCCTGTTCATCGTATGGTTAAACACACATTCAAACAGAAAGTTGGGTAAAGCATGATGGAGAAGAAATTTAAGCTGAATGCAGCAATGATCAACAAAAACAGAGCATTTTTATTACTTGCGATCGTACTTTTCTGTGGACTGTTTGTGGACAATTTCTATACAGCCTACAATATCCGTGCAGTAACAGGTAACGGAAGTCTTGTTATCTGGCTTGGACTTGGATTTACAATCGTCCTCATTGCAGGACATATGGATATGACAGTTATGTACATGTCAACTTTTGCAGCACTTCTGACACTTGGACTTCACAGCAACCAGAAGCTTCCGTGGGCAATCTGCATTCTCATCGGTGCTCTGATGGGTGTTGTAAACGGCCTGATCATGGGACTGCTTGTTACGAAACTGAAGATCCACGCATTTATCGCAAGTATTGGTATGCAGCTGGTTCTCAAAGGAATCATGTATGTGTACTGTAACGGAAGTGAGCTGAGTATCGGAAGAGATTATGACCTGAATGAGAAGCTGAACAATCAGCTGCTCCCATTCCTTCCATTCTCGACGTACTTCATTATCACAACACTTTTTGTGATCCTGGTAATCGTAATTCTTCGCTACACAAGACTTGGAAGAAACATCCATATGGTAGGCGGCAATGCAGAGACAGCATGGCTGGCTGGTATCCACAGCGACCGTGTCGTGATCGCAGCATTTATCATTTCCGGACTTGCAGCAGGTCTTGGCGGAGCATTAAACGGAATCTATTCCGGTGCAGCGAACGTAACCATGGGTGAAAAAGGAATCTCACCTTTCTATATGGCATTTACAGCAACGGTTATCGGCGGAACAGATATCTACGGCGGCAAAGGAAGCGTAGGCTGGACTTACATTTCTCTTCTGATGATCGCATTCCTGAAATCTCTCTGCAAATCCACAGAGCTTCAGGTACTGGTTATCGGCGCAGCACTTGTACTTTGCCTGATCTATGAGACTGTTGCAAAATACAACAAAGATAAGATCCTTGGACGTCGTCCGAATCTTCATCTGGAACATCTTAAAGAGATGAAAAGTGCAAAATAAGTAAAGAAAACAATATGGGAAATTAAAAGCGGAGGGAGCTTTTAATAATAAAAAACTATATAAGGTATAGGAGGAACGAAACATGATGAAAAAGAGACTGGCGGTTCTGTTATGTGGTGCTATGTTATTAGGTACGGGTTCTGTGGCATTTGCGGAAGAGAACACAGACGCTCAGGCAACTGAGGCAGAGGCAAGTGATGAAAGCACAGAAGAGGAAGCAGTAGAAGTGCCGGAAGCTGCAAAAGATTCTTATGACAAACTGCAGGAAGCAGAGAAAACATTAAAAACAACAGATGATCATCTCATGATGGAAGCACCGCTTAGCTTCGATGTTCCGGAAGTAGACGGAGATGCTGCATACTGTGAAGAAAATTATGAAGAGACAGATGCCAACCGCTGGCATTACAAAGAGTACCTTGACTGGGATCAGGAAAATGATGCAAAATTCCCGGAATCTCCTGCAGATGGACAGGAAGGCAAAAAAATTATCCTGATCGTTCATGGTGCACATGCGTGGACAACATGCTACACAGAGGCTTTCCAGAAAGCATGTGATGCAGTAGGAATGGAAGTTACTATTTATGATCCAAACTGGGATCAGGGAAATCAGGACAGCTACATTGACCAGGCGATCAACGAGCATCCGGATGCAATCGCATTGATTCCGCTTTCCGCTGACCATGCAACACAGCAGTTCAAAAAGATCACAGACGCTGGAATCCCGGCATTCTGCGTAAATACAACACCAGAAGCTGAAGCTATGAACTACATCATTTCCTACACTGGCCCGAATGACTGGTACCAGATGAGAACACTTGCCGATATGCTTGGCGAGAAGATGGAAGGAAAAGGCGGAGTTGCTTACATTACACATAACGTAGGTGGATCTCCTTACTATGCACGCTGCTATGGACCTATGACAGAGCTTGCTGAGAAATATCCGGACATTGAGACACTTGATATCCAGTCTCCTGGATTCGAGGCTTCCAAGGTTAAACAGGTAGTATCTGACTGGATTACAAAATATGGCGACAAATTAAATGCGATCGTTCTTGCAGATGACTCTGACCAGGCTATCGGTGCAGCTGAGGCTTGCGAGGCAGCAGGACGTGACGATATCGTAATCGTTGCAGCTGGTATCTCCAAACAGGGTCTTGACCTTGTAAAAGATGGAAAACTCTATGGTATGTCCTATCAGACCTGCCAGGGTGATGCTGGTCTTGCAGTTCGTACAATCTCCGAGTGGTTCTGCGGTATTGATGTAAACCGTGTAAACTATCTGAGAACAGACGTTGTTACTTCTGAGAACACAGCAGATTTCGAGCCGTGCCAGTGGTAATAAAAGGGAATAAACATATCTGCTGATGCGGACGTCTGGATGCCGTCTCCTTTGTGGGAGGCGGCATTTGCAAACTGCGGATGTGGATCGCGAAGAGCTTGTGTAGCAGTTTGTACAGGTTTGTGTATACAATGGAGGTAATGGGATGAAAGCAGAAGAAGTTAGGATCTCCGAATGGGAAGGTTATCAGAGAAAAGATTTTAAACTGGATGGCCATGAGTGTATTTTGATCATGCCGAAAGAGGCACATCCGGGAAAACCATGGGTATGGCGCGCAGAGTTTTTCGGAGCTTTTGATTATGCAGATAGAGCACTTCTTGAAAAAGGCTGGCATATTGCGTATATGATGATCAGCGACATGTACGGATGCCCGGAATCCATAAGCCTTATGGAAATGTTTTATCAGTATATCACAGAGGAAGAAGGCCTTAATAAAAAAGCAGATCTTTTTGGCTTCAGCCGGGGCGGTCTTTACTCTGTCAATTATACAGTGAAAAATCCTGAAACGATCTCCACGCTGTATCTGGATGCGCCGGTTATGAATGTGACAAGCTGGCCAGGCGGTTACGGAGCAAGTGAGCGTTATCCGAAAGAATGGGAAGAGTGCAAGGCTGTTTATCATCTTACAGACGAAAATGCGCTGGAATTTAAAGGTAATCCGCTGGACAAGATGGATCAGCTTCTTGGGGTCGGGATCCGGATCATGCTGGTAGCTGGCGCAGTGGACAGCGTTGTTCCTTATCAGGAGAACGGAGCTAATCTGGCCAGGTATTATGAGGAAAACGGCGGCCAGATCAAAGTGATCGTAAAGCCGGACTGCGATCATCATCCGCACAGCCTGGAAGATCCCACGCCGATCGTAGAGTATATTGCAGGAAATTTCGAGGAAAACCAGAAGTAAATATACTTAAAAACAAGTATATCTACCAGAAACTAATCATAAACAGCCAGAAATTAAGAATTGTGTGTATCGGCCAACCGGAGTACAATGTAGGCAATTCAAAAAACAATCAAACGAAATGCAAAGGCGCATTTGTTGTAGAAATACAACGAATGCGCTTATTTTTTACCAGAATGAACGCAGGACGCAAAAGCGGATCAGCGGGATGGTTTTCAGAAAGAGAGGGAATGTATTATGGCAAAGAGCGAACAGGTAATCAAGGATCTTGACAGAGTGATCGGACTGATCAACACAGATATGAAAGATATTCCGGCAGAGGAGAAAAAACAGATGGTGGCAGATACCATCGATCATTTTGACAACTATGTAAGCCCGGGCTGGCTGAAATACCGTAAATCCGTTTCTTCTGACTCTGAGCAGGGTGCAGTTCTTGAGTGGCAGGATGAAGGAGCTTACTGCTACGGACTGAACGGAGAAAAATTCATCGACTGTCTTGGCGGATTTGGTATTTATACCTGCGGCCACAGAAATCCGGAGATCCTGAAAACTGTAAAAGCACAGCTTGATCATCAGGCACTTCATTCTCAGGAGCTTCTTGATCCGCTTCGTGGATACCTTGCAAAAGCACTTGCAGATATCACACCTGGCGACCTGCAGTACTGCTTCTTTACAAACGGCGGTGCAGAAGCTGTTGAGATGGCTCTGAAACTTGCACGTATCGCAACTGGCGGAAGATGGTTTATTTCCACGGTCGGCGCATTCCACGGAAAGAGCATGGGTGCGATCTCCATGGGTGGTAAGAGCACATACCGTACACCATATACTCCAATGGTACAGCAGGTACAGCATGTACAGTACGGCAATGCTGATGATGTAAGAAAAGCGATCTACAACCTTCAGGCAGTTGGCGAAAAAGTTGCCGGTGTGATCCTTGAGCCGATCCAGGGCGAGGCTGGTGTTATCGTTCCTCCGGCAGGATACCTTCAGGAAGTTCGTGAGATCTGTGATGAGACAGGCGTAGCACTGATCTTTGATGAGATCCAGACAGGTATGGGACGTACTGGTACAATGTGGAGATGTGAAGCTGAGGGCGTTACACCGGATATCATGACATATGGTAAGGCATTCGGCGGAGGTATCATGCCGATCACAGGTATCATCTGCAAACCGAAGATGTGGGTTCAGGATCTGATCGACAACCCATGGCTTCTTGGTTCCCCTACATTCGGCGGAAACCCGGTATGCTGTGCAGCTGCTATCGCAACCATCAAATATATGCTTGAAAATGATATCCCAGGTGTTTGCAAACGTAAAGGTGATATCCTGAAAGCAGGTCTTCAGAGTCTTGCAGAAAAATATCCGGAAGTTATCCAGGAGGTTCGTGGTACAGGTCTTATGCTTGCAGTTGAGTTCCACACATGCGAGCTTGGTTATGAGACTGCAAAAGGTCTGTTTGCAAGACGTGTCATGACAGCCGGAACTCTTGTTAATGCAAAAACAATTCGTTTCGAGCCTACAGCTGTTATTTCTGAGCAGGATATCAAAGATGTTATCTCCAGAATGGACGAGGCTCTTGCTGATACAAAGAAAGCACTTAACGTATAAAAATATAATGGGTTTTATGTGGGAAGGCATCGGTTTAACTGGGCTGATGCCTTTTCGGAGATTTTTCCGAAAGGGATGATATTATAAGATGAGTTTATGCAGAATTGAAGTCATCACAAGCCTTGCGAAATTTTCTAGCCTGAAATCTGTGCTCAGTAAAGCTGGCGTCAGAGGCATGACGGTTATGCAGGTGCTTGGCTGCGGTGTTGAAAAAGGTACCCGTGAGTACGAAGTGGATGAAAATTATGAGATGGAGCTTCTCCCCAAACAGCAGATCAGTGTTGTGGTAAAAAAAGAGCAGGTGGACAAGATCGTGGAAGTGATTAAACACGAGCTTTATACAGGTCACATTGGTGATGGTAAGATCTTTATCTATGATATTGATAATGTGATCCGCGTGCGTACTGGTGATGAAGGGGCAGATGCCTTATAAATGATGAATGCAGATTATAAAGGGGCTGCATTGATAAGTATGTAACAGAGTGGAATGTGAATGTCCGCTTTGCAGGGAGCAGGCGAGGTTGTCCGCAGATGGAGCGGAATCCCGCCTGCTTTTGTGTTTCGCTATGCAGCTTTATACCAAATTTTGGTTAAAATGCGAATGTACGCTTTAAGGAGGTGCCAGTATTATGAGTGAAGATAAGAAATTAGGATTGGGAAGCGTTGTGTCGATATCAGTAGGACTGGTCATTGCCACAAGCTGCTTGGTTTCCCTTGGACAAGGAGCTGGTACGGTTGGCGTTGTGTTTATTTTATCGATGGTGATCGCGTGTCTTTTGAATATGACGACAGTGGCATCGCTTTCGGAACTGAATGCCATTATGCCGAATACTACGGGTGGGCTGGCACAGTATACACTGGCCTGCCTGGGGCCGTTTCCGACTTTGATTTCCATGGTTGGAGGATATCTGCTTTGCAATATCCTGTCATCTGGTGTTGAAGCATCTATTTTTTCCTATGCAATGTCCGAGACGATCAAACTTCCCATTCCCAGCATTGTGTATACACTGGTGATGACCATTGTTATTATGATCGCTAATCTGCGAGGTGTGGATATGTTTGCGAAAATCCAGGATCTGGTTGCGTTTCTTCTGGTTGGTTCCATGATCATTATGGGACTGATCGGCATGTTCCGTCTTGGTACAGGTCAGGTAGTCTCTCAGCCGTATGCTATGGCTACGAAACCTTCGCAGCTTTTTTCTGCTACAGCGACTGCGTTCTGGCTTTTTATCGGCGCGGAATATGTGATCCCTGTGTCAAAAAATGTGAAGAATGCGAAGAGGAATGTTCCTCTTGGAATGATCATTGGCCTTGCGTTGATCTGCGGTGTGCAGTCTATTATGGTGTTTGGTTTTCATAATTACACTCCGTGGCAGGAGCTGATGGATTCCCCGGCTCCCCATCTTCTTTACGGGGAAAATCTTCTGGGCAATGCAGGTAAGATCTGGATGACGCTGGTAGCTGCACTTGCGGTTGTGAGTACACAGAATTCTACAGTAAATGGCCTGGCGAGTATCTGCCAGGGTATGGCAAAGATGAATATGATGCCGAGGATCTTTGCAAAAACCAATAAAAAGGGTGTGCCGTGGTTTGGTGTGGTATTTGTCAGTGTGACGATTTTTATTTTTGCATTGATCAGTAACAATTCTTCTTCTATTATATCGTTCCTGATCCTGGTCGGTTCGGTGTTCTGGATGATTTCCTACATACTGGCTCATATAGATGTTTTAATCCTGCGAAAAAGAATGCCCAAGGTGCCTAGGAGTTTTAAAGTGCCCTGCGGCTCGGTATTCCCGATCATTGGAATCGCGGGAACCTGCTATATGATCCTTAATATTTCTTCTGATCCGGTGGAGAGGAATATGATATGGATGGTTGTTCTGATCACGTTTCTTGTGCTGGCAGTATATTCTTTCTGGTGGATCAGAACCAGAATGAAGATGCCGGTGTTTAAAAGCGTGCCGATCCAGAAGGTAATGGCCATGGAGAATGAGATGTTTTATGCGATTCGGAAGAGGAGGGGGATTTGGAGATAGTGTGATGGAAGGACGCTGCTTTTGTAGGTGGCGTCTTTTTTTGTATTAACGAACGTACGCCGTGGAGCTGGGATCTGTCCGGGCAGGGCTTCGTCGGGGGAAACTACTAGGACTCCGTGAATCGGCTAAAACCATTTCCAAAAATCCTGAACTCGCTGCGCTCAGACAGCAGGATTTTTGAAAATAACGCCGATCCCCGCAGCCCAAGTAGTTTCGACCCTCCTGCAGAGTTGCCCGGACAGATCCCAACTCCACGGCTGGTAGTCAATTCGGTGAAGGACGGAAGCGGACGCGGTTGCGCGTCCTGTCCTGGGTTGGGAGTGGTAGTGTGGCTGAGGGAGTTTATTGGTAGAATACTGTGCTTAGAATGTTGATGCATGTGTGATATTGGCTGATATGCTGGAGTGTTTTGAGTAGGGAGATATGCTGGAGTGGGGAGAACAATTTATCAGTATAGTATTTTATATTTTATTGCGACTGTGGTCGAGCGTAATGGGCAGAGGCTCGAATGCAGGTGCTGTCAATTCTGTTTTTATTGTGAGCATATGAGTATAGTAGAACATAGCGACTCCATCGGCACAACGTTCCACATAGAATATCGTAGCATACAGACCAAAGTTAGCAGTGTTACACATCGAAGATGTAACACTCCTTCCGTGCCCAACGGGGTGGGAGCGCGAGGGAGGGCGTTCGGGCTTCGGAACTCTGAGATCGCCTTCCCTCGCACTGTCCACATTGGAAATGTGACGTGCGTAGCCACCCCGTCGTGGCAACAGGGAAAATTATCACATTTAGCCCAACAAACAAAATATTTCAAAAAATTTGAAATTTATGGTTGACAAGCATAACTCCCAGTGGTATTATAACTGAGCTGTCGCAAATAATTGTTTTCGAAAAACAAACAATTAAAAAGAATTTCAGAAAAATGAAATTCTTTGTTGACAAAAGACAGAAGATATGATAAAGTATCCAAGTCGTCAACAAAGCGGCAACAAAATCTTAACTCAAAAATGTTTGAAAAAAACTTGAAAAAAGTACTTG
>CAVBVT010000063.1:0-16940 GCA_963598855.1 Eggerthellaceae bacterium | reverse complement strand
CAACGGACTGATCTCAGGGACCCTGAAAGGACAGGCCCGTGAGGAGAAACGTGTGGAAGCCGGCATCATGGGGAAATATTTCAACAGTGCCGTGATCTGTATGTTTATGGAAAAATGGGCGGAGAAGGAGAGGCAGTGGACACCTCTTGAGATCGAACAGTATTCCCATCATTTCCGTCACAGACTTTTGGAAAAAACAGAAGAACTCCTGGGAACAGAAAGCGAATCTTCGGAAGTGATCTATCTTGGCGCAGGAATCTTCTGCTGTTTTCTGGATCTTTCAGAAGACTGCAGAACATCCGTGATGCAGCAGAGGCTGACAGAAGCGGCAGCCGCCTGTTACCGTCACTGTCAGGAAGACCTCTGCGATTTCGGGATCAGTGTCAGCAGCGTGTGTATGGGAGAAGAGGGCATCCGGCAGGCCTACCAGCAGGCCAGAGAGATGATGAAGCTTCATTTCTATGAGAAAAAAGATATCCTCTATTTTGAAGGCCGGAAAAAAGCAGACAATGTCCTGCCGGAAAGTGCAGAGAAACTTTTGGGAGATATCCTTTCCATGAAAGCAGGCAATGACCGAAAGAAAGCGGAAGAGCTGTGGAATCAGATTCTTGCGGACTGCCAGAAACATTATACAGATGGAAGACTTCTGATCCAGTGGTTGAAAAAACTGAACCAGACAGCAGGGATTGAAAGAGATTCCATCTGGTATGATGAGATCGAAGATATGGAGGAATTTAAAGAAAAAGGAAGTTCCTGTATTGCAGAACTTTTTGCCGGAGGTGCAGAGGAAGTGCCGGAGGGGATTTCTTCCGCTGTAAAGAAAGCTCTTGAGTTTATACGTGAGCATTATGAAGAAGCCATCAGTCTTCAGGATGCAGCAGATGCGGCAGAGGTGAATCCTGCATATTTGAGTTATCTTTTTAAGCAGGAGATGAAGATCGGTTTTTCCAATTATGTACAGGAACTGCGTATTGACTGTGCGAAGAAACTTCTTTCCGGTACCAACTGCAGGGTCAAGGATGTAGCCCTGCGTTCCGGTTTTGGAGATTACCATTATTTTTCCAAAACATTTAAGAAGATCACAGGGATGAGCCCTGCGGAGTACCGGAAGGGTTCAGGCGTATCATAGGGTGTAGCAGAGAAGAGGAGCAAGATCATGGGTGTTACCATAAGACAGATTGCAGAGGCTGCTGGTGTTTCCAGAGGGACAGTTGACAGAGCACTGAATAACAGAGGAAGGATCAGGCCGGAAGTGGCAGAACGGGTCCGGCAGATTGCGGAGGAGATGGGGTATAAACCCAATCAGCTGGGACGTGCGCTGTCTATGAGCAGAAACAATATCAAGATTGGCGTGATCCTTCAGGGCGCAGAGACTCCTTTTATGAAAGAAGTCATGAAGGGCATCGAGGAGGCCAGGGCGGAAGTCGATAATCTGGGAGGCACGGTGCTGATCCATACCATTGAGCATCAAAGTGCAGAGGATGTTATTCTTGCCATGGAAAAAATGCGGCAGGAAGAAGTCAGCGGCATTGCAATGGTTCCTCTTGAAGCCGAAGAAGTGAAGAAAGAGATCAACCGGTTTGTGGAAGAGTACCATATTCCTGTGGTAACATTTACTTCTGATGTGGAGGATACGAAGCGGCTGTGTTTTGTAGGGCAGAACGGCGTGAAGTGCGGTCGTGCTGCTGCAGGTCTTATAGGGGAACTTACCGGAGGAAAGGGAAAAGTTGCCATTATCTCCGGTTACAGGACCAATACTTCTCTCAGCAGCCGTGTGTCAGGCTTTCAGTCTGAGATAAAGAAAAAATATCCGGGGATCGAGATCATAGGGCCGGAATACTGCTTCGAGGAAAATGCCCTGGCAAAAGAGGTTGCAGAGAAGATCTTCAAAGAGATCCCAGATCTTGCAGGAATCTATCTTACATCCCATGGTGAAGAAGGTGTCTGCCAGGCCATTGCAGAGGCAGGAAAGACAGGGAAGGTAAAAATGATAGCCAATGATTTCATGGGACGGAACTATGAGCTGATGAGAGCGGGTTTTATCCATTTCCTTATCGGACAGGATGCCAGGATCCAGGGGTATGAACCCGTGATGATCCTGTTCCGGCTGCTTTTCAATGGAGAAGAACCGGATCGGGAAAAGCTGTTTACAGAAATATACATAAGGAACGAATATACGATCCCGGAGAGGAGACGCTGATAAATGCGTCTCTTTTTTTGTATACAATTCTTTCTGTAAAAAAGAAAAAGAGTGGAAATATGTTGAATATGTTATGGTGAAATAAACCTAAAAATATTACATGTTTTGGCTAAAAATAGTTCTCGTCATTTTTAATAGAAAAAAGATGGTAATATTGTACAATATTAGGGGTTGCGATTTGTGGTATACGATGATATTATATTAAACATAAAGAGCGTGTTCGGACACGCAAAGAGAACACATTGGGAAAATAAATCAAAAGGAGATCAAAAAGATGATTAAAGTTGGTATTATCGGAGCAGGAAGAATTGGAAGAGTTCACATCACCAGTATCACAACAAGAGTACCGGATGCAGTGATCAAGACAGTAGCAGATCCGTTCTTAAATGACGAGACAGCTGCATGGGCTAAGAGCATGGGCGTTGAGCACACAACAAAAGATTACAAGGAGATCATCAATGATCCTGAGATTTCCGCAGTGCTGATCTGTTCTTCTACAGATACACATTCACCGATCTCTGTTGAGGCGATCAAAGCTGGAAAACATGTATTCTGCGAGAAACCGATCGATCATGACATCGCTAAGATCAAAGAAGTTATCAATGCTCTTGAAGGCACAAACCTGAAATATCAGGTAGGCTTCAACAGAAGATTTGACCACAACTTTGAGTCCCTTCAGAAAGCTGTTGCAGCTGGTAAAGTTGGTAAACCAGAGATCATCAAGATCACATCCCGCGATCCTGAGCCGCCAAGCATTGATTATGTTAAAGTTTCCGGAGGAATGTTCCTGGATATGACGATCCATGATTTCGATATGGCTCGTTTCCTTGCAGGCTGCGATGCAACAGAGGTTTATGTACAGAGTGCAAACCTTGTTGACCCGGCTATCGGCGAGGCAGGCGATGTTGATACAGCTGTTATCACACTTCAGATGGAGAATGGAGCGATCGCAGTAATCGATAACTGCAGAAGAGCTTCCTATGGATATGATCAGAGAGCAGAAGTATTCGGTTCTGACGGAATGGCTGCAATCTCCAATGACAGCCAGTCTTCCACAGTGATCAGCAATGCAGAGGGCGTTACCGGTGAGAAACCAATGTTCTTCTTCCTTGAGAGATACATGGATGCTTACGGTAAAGAAGTTGCAGCATTTATCGATGCTATCGTAAATGACAAAGAGACACCTCTTAATGTATACGATGGACTGAAACCGGTATTAATGGGACTTGCTGCCAAGAAATCAAGCGAGGAGCACAGACCTGTTAAGATTTCCGAGATTATGGAATAATCGAGATAATAAAGGAGAATTGACCGATGTTTGATAAGAATAAAGTAAAACTTGGAATTGCACCAATCGCATGGACCAATGATGATATGCCAGACCTTGGCAAGGAGAATACTTTTGAGCAGTGCGTCAGCGAGATGGCACTTGCAGGATTTACAGGTTCCGAAGTTGGAAACAAATATCCGAAAGATCCGGAAGTTCTCAAGAAAGCTCTTGAGCTTCGCGGTGTTGAGATCTGCAACCAGTGGTTCTCAAGCTTCCTTATCACAAAACCATTTGAGGAAGTAGAGAAAGAGTTCCGTGCACAGCTTACATTCCTGAAAGCTATGGGAGCGAAAGTAATCGGTGCTTCCGAGCAGAGCCATAGTGTTCAGGGACAGCTGGATACTCCGATCTTCGGCCATAAATATGTAATGAATGATGAAGAGTGGGATACATTCTGCACAGGCATGAACAAACTTGGCAAGATCGCCAAGGAAGAGTATGGTATTGCACTTACCTTCCATCATCATATGGGAACTGTTGTACAGAGCCTTGAAGAGGTTGACCGCATGATGGAGAATACAGATCCTGAATATGTAAGCCTTCTTTTTGATACAGGCCACTTTACATACTGCGGAGAGGATCCTCTGGAAGTTGTAAAGAAATATGTACACAGAATCAAACATGTACATCTGAAAGACATCCGTCCGGAAGTTGTTGAGCAGGTTAAGAAAGAGAACATGAGCTTCCTTGCTGGTGTAAGAGCTGGTGCTTTCACAATTCCTGGAGATGGCTGCATCAGCTACGATCCGATCTTCAAAGTTCTTGAGGATGCAGGATACGAAGGGTACATGGTCGTGGAGGCAGAGCAGGATCCGGCTAAGGCTAATCCGCTTGAATATGCGATCCGTGCAAGAAAATTCATCGCAGAAAAAACAGGATTATAATTAATAAATAAAAATCAGACGGAAAAAGCGGTATCAGCCAGAAATGCGTGGACACCGCTTTTTCTGTAAACAGTGTACGATAAACAGGACAGGAGGATCATCATGGCACTTGTAAAAATGAAAGATCTGCTGAAGCGTGCCGAGGAGAAAAATATTGGATGTGGTGCTTTCAGCGTTGGTAATATGGAGATGGTAAAAGGTGCGATCCGTGCTGCTGAGGAGCTTGATACACCGATCATCCTCCAGATCGCAGAGGTTCGTCTTAAGAATTCCCCTCTTCATCTGATGGGACCGATGATGGTACAGGCTGCGAAAGAAGCCAAGGTGGATGTAGCTGTCCATCTGGATCACGGTCTTACTTTTGAGACTGTTGACAAGGCTCTTGAGCTTGGATTTACATCTGTAATGCTGGATGCTTCCACACTTCCTTTTGAGGAGAATATTGCAAAAGTGAAGACGGTTGTGGAGAAGGCACAGAAATATGGTGCAACTGTAGAGGCAGAGCTTGGTCTGGTAGGCGGAAGTGAGGACGGAAGCTGTGACCATGGAATCCGCTGCACAGATCCGGACGATGCAGTTGTCTATGCAAGAGAGACAGGTATTGATGCACTTGCAGTTGCCATCGGTAATGCACACGGTAATTATCCGGTAGCACCTACACTTGCTTTTGATGTTCTTGAGAAGATCCATGAAAAAGTAGATATTCCGCTGGTACTTCATGGCGGAAGCGGTATCACAGACAAAGATTTTCAGAGAGCGATCTCCCTTGGAATCCGCAAAGTGAATATTGCCACAGCAAGTTTCAACAGCCTGACTGCCCATGTGGAGAAATATATGGCTTCCACAGACAAACATAACTTCTTTGACCTCAATGAGGCAATGGTACAGGGAACTTATGAGAATGTGAAGAGACATATTCTTGTGTTTAATGAGCCGTATCAGGAATAGGAAACAAGCTGGAAATAAAGGATTTCTCCGGAAACCTTGTAAAAAAAGACAAGGTCTGCTAAGATGTTCTCAGTGAAAATACTGGGAACATCTTTTTTGTGCCCGCGAAAGAGGAGAGAGGATAATGGAACAGAAAGAACAGGTCTGTTCAGTTGCGAAAAAGTGCGGTGGCTGCCGTTATCAGGGCGTACCGTACGAAGAACAGCTTCGCAAAAAACAGAGATATACAGAGGGGCTTCTGAAGAAATTCGGCAAGGTTGAGCCGATCATCGGCATGGAGGATCCATATTATTATAGAAATAAAGTTCATGCAGCTTTTGGACGAGACAGAAAAGGAAATGTTATTTCCGGAATTTATGAAGAGAAGAGTCATCGGATCGTTTCCGTGGATGACTGCATGATCGAGGACAAAAAAAGCCAGGAGATCATCCGCACGATCCGCGGCATGCTGAAATCTTTTAAGATCAAGACTTATGACGAGGATACCGGATACGGACTTCTCCGCCATGTGCTTGTGAGAAGAGGTTTTTCCACAGGGGAGATCATGGTAGTGCTTGTTACCGTTTCCCCGATCTTTCCATCCAAGAATAATTTTGTGAAAGCTTTAAGAAAAGAACATCCGGAGATCACTACCGTTGTTCTGAATGTCAATGACAGACAGACCAGTATGGTTCTTGGAGAACGAAATATCGTACTTTATGGACCGGGATTTATCAAAGACCGTCTTATGGGACTGACTTTCCGTATTTCCCCGTCTTCCTTCTATCAGGTAAATCCTGTGCAGACAGAAGTTCTCTATGGAAAAGCTATGGAGTTTGCTGGCATGACAGGAAAAGAGAGTGTGATCGATGCTTACTGCGGTACAGGAACGATCGGGATCATTGCATCCAGAAATGCCAGGGATGTGATCGGTGTGGAGCTGAACCGTGATGCGATCCGTGATGCCAGAATGAATGCAAGAGAGAACAAGATCCGCAATGTCCGTTTTGTTCCGGGAGATGCAGGCTGGTTTATGGAAGGAATGGCAGCAGAAGGTGAGAAAGTGGATGTTGTTCTTATGGACCCGCCCCGCGCTGGCAGTGACCGCAAGTTCCTGCATTCTTTATTAAGCCTTTCACCGGATAAGATTGTTTACGTATCTTGTAATCCGGAGACCCTGGCCAGAGATCTTGCATATCTCACAAAAAGAGATTATCAGGTAAAGAAGATCCAGCCGGTGGATATGTTCCCGGTCACAGATTCGATAGAAACAGTCGTCTTGTTGGGCAACCGGAGGAACAGACCACGAAGATAAGATGAAATATTTGAGGGGGTATTTCAGAGCGATGAAAAAGAATATGCTGAACAGTCAGTTTTTAGAGGAGGCAGTATTTGCTGTTTCAGACGGTTACTGCAGCATCATGCCTGCAGAGCTAGAAGAACTGTTTTCTCTGCTGGCGGAAAAAATGATAAACAGTTAAAGAAAAATAAAAACAGGTATCTGCTGTGGATCGGATTTGATAACCGGTCCTGGGGCAGATGCCTGTTTTTTATATGCCTTTTTTCAGGCTTTCGGAAGTTCGCAGTGATATGCGATGCCAAGCGGTGTGACAAGAAGAGGATGCACAGGCCTGTATACAGGAAGTTTCAGCTTCTTCTCGAATACAGTTGTGAATTCTTTAAACATGCAGGAACCGCCTACAACGTAAACGGCGGGAACCTGATAGCCCTGCAGGAACTTCTCAGTGATAACAGCCATTTTTTCTACAGTAGCTTTGATCACCGGGAAAATCTCTTCTTCTTTTTCTGGTGTTGTTTTAAGGACTTCAGCTTCCTCGTAAGGAATCTTATAATGGCCGGCTACAGTCATGGTCATGTGGCTTCCGCCTGTGGCCTCGTCATCTGTGTAGATCACTTTTCCGTCTTTCAGGATGCTGATGCCGGTTGTGCCGCCGCCCACGTCCACAACTGCGCCGTCTGTGATCTTTAACACAGCAGCTGCAGCAGTTGGTTCATCGACGATCTTTGTAACTTCCAGGCCGGCTCCTTCCAGAACATAGCCGATGCTCTTGATGCTTCCTTCGGAAACTCCAGGTGGGATGGCAGCAGCTCCGTAAAGGAGTTCTGTGCCAAGTTTTTCCTCAAGTTCCTGTTTCAGTTTCGTTACAAGCTGAACAGATTCATAATAATTTACGATCACGCCGTCCCGGATCGCATGGGAAGGTGCGGAAGCTCCGGCAACAGGACGGTTGTTGCGGTCAACAACAGCAAGAACTGTGTTGGCTGTACCAAGGTCAACACCGACCTTGAGCCGTCCCCGGAATTTTTTGCATTCACCTGTCTGTACAAGCTCTGCGAAATTGGACAGAGTTCTGTTTTTTAATTCCATTGAAAAAATCTCCTTTAATAATTACGCCCTGTGAAGATGGCAACGGATCTTGGACGCATGCAGAATTCATGCTCAATGCGCGGTGTCTGATCTTCTTCGTAGAAATAACGGCCGTCTCCGTCACCGAAAGTATTGACGCAGAGATACCATGCGCCAGGGCGGGCCAGATCCGGAAGGGTGATGGTTACGTCTTCCCAGTAAGCATTGATGGCAATGTAGATCAGATCATCAGAACCTTTTGTTTTATCGTAGCCTGCAAAACTTACGGCAAATGTATGGGCATCTCTTGGAATGGTCACATCTCTTGCATCAATGTTGTGGGTATGGATGTTCTCCATGCCGCAGACAGCGTTTGGAAGCTTGCGGGAGATAACCGGGTGATCTTTTCGGAACTGGATCATATATTTAAAAAATTTGAAAAGATCGTGATTTTTCTCCAGAAGATTCCAGTTGATCCAGGAAGTTTCATTATCCTGGCAGTAGGTATTGTTATTTCCATGTTTGGTATTTCCGAACTCATCACCTGCAAGGAACATCGGTGTTCCGCGGCTGGACATCAGAACAGCACAGGCATTTCGGATCATGCGGAAACGAAGGGAAAGGACTTCCGGATTGGTGGAATCGCCCTCTTCTCCGCAGTTCCAGCTTCGGTTGTCATTGGAACCGTCAGTATTGTTCCAGCCGTTTGCCTCATTGTGCTTCTCATTGTAGGAATAAAGATCGTACATGGTGAAGCCGTCGTGGCAGGTAAGGAAGTTGACACAGGAATTGTAGCCTGCGTAATTGTCGTTATGGTCAGAATAGAATCCGCCGTAAAGGTCACCGGAACCGGAAATACTCCATGCTGCATCCCAGGCATTCCAGAAATCACCTTTCAGGAAAGAACGAAGGCAGTCACGGTAACGGCCGTTCCACTCGGCCCATCTGCGGCTTGCAGGGAAGGAACCGACCTGATACAGTCCGCCGGCATCCCAGGCCTCTGCGATCAGCTTGACATTTCGAAGTGCCGGGTCATAAGCCAGAAGCTCAAGAAGAGGCGGGTTGTTAAGCGGAGAGCCATCCTCATGTCTTCCGAGGATGCTGGCAAGGTCGAAACGGAAGCCATCTACACGGTAGTTGATAGTCCAGTAGCGTAAACATTCCAGGATCATCTGGCGGACGATAGGATGGTTGCAGTTTAACGTATTTCCGCAGCCGCTGAAATTATAGTAATTTCCCTCAGGGGTGAGCATATAATAAACTTTATTGTCAAATCCTTTAAAGCAGAAAGTTTTTCCCAGTTCGTTGCCCTCGGCTGTGTGGTTAAATACAACGTCCAGGATCACTTCGATTCCGTTCTCATGGAGTTCACGGATCAGCTCTTTCAGCTCCGTTCCCTCACAGTTATGCTCAGCCTTGGAAGCGTAGCTGGTGTTCGGGGAAAAGAAATTGACGGAATTGTATCCCCAGTATTCCAGGAGACGTTTGCCGTCCACAGTACGGGCATTCATGTTTTCATCGAACTCGAAGATCGGCATGAGTTCCACAGCGTTGATTCCCAGTTCTTTAAGATAAGGGATCTTTTCCCGGAGGCCTGCGAAGGTTCCAGGGTGAACAACACCGGAAGAGGAATCCTGTGTAAATCCGCGGACATGAAGCTCGTAGATGATAAGATCACTGATCTTACGTGTGGACTGGGGCATGTCTTCCCAGTCAAAAGTATCACGTACAACACGGGCGTGGTAGCTTCCGATCTTCTTCTGGCCCCATTCGCGCTGACCTGCAACAGCCTTGGCATAAGGGTCGAGAAGAACTTTTGTCTTATCAAAGATATGGCCTTTTTCGGGTTTGTAAGGGCCGTCAATGCGATATCCATATTCCAGGTCTTCGATGTCCAGATCCATAACGATCATGGAGTAGACATCACCGATACGACAGGCGTTGGGGAATGGAAGAACTGCGAAAGGTTCTTCTTCACCGGAGTGGAAAAGAAGAAGCTCACAGGATGTACCGTGACGGGTATGTGCAGTGAAATTAACTCCGTTGGAAAGCGGAGTGGCACCATTTAATTCAAAAAAACCGGGACGTACAGGAAATCCCGCGATAATATCTGTAGGCCGGGAAGTCAGTGTATTCTCAGAAAGCAGAGTCTGGTTCTGTGTTTTCATTTCCGGTATCCTCCTTGGTAATATATTGTAGGGCGAAAATGCAGTTCGCCGAATAGCCACAACAAAAAATATTATACCTTATTTTCAGAAAAAAGTACAGGCTGGGACTGGCAAAGTTGACAGACAACATCAAAATATGGTAAAAGCTTGTATTAGAACGAGGTGAAAAAATGAATGACAGAGAGAAAAAAGAAGTTCTGGACGTTTTAAGACGAAGCAGGCTGTGCAGGAATCTGAATGAGGATGAGCTGGAAAGACTGCTTGTAAAAGAAGGAACTGTGAGATCTTTTTCCAGGGGAGAGCGGGTCTTTCAGGAGATGGATCGGCCGGAAGCTGTATATGTGCTGCTTGGAGGCAGCGTGATCATTGCAAAAGAGACCTTTTCCGGAAAAAGGATCCTTCTGACGCAGCTGGAAATGCCAGGGGCTCTGTTCGGGGAAGTTTATGCCTTTATGGAAAAATCTTCTTATGACATGTATGTGGAAGCCGTACAGAAGACCTTTGTGCTGGTGTTGGATAACCGGATCTTTACAGAAAAAGGAGATATCTTAAGCAGAAAACTCCGTGAAAATCTTCTTGAGGTTTTTGCAGAGAAGGCTTACAATATGAACCAGAAGCTTCGGATCTTGGGAAACGGCACTTTACGGGAGCGTATTGTCCGTTTTCTTGTGGAGTGCCAGGACAGTGGGGGAGAGATCCATATGAAACTGTCCAGAGAAGAGATGGCGGATTATCTGAATATCACAAGGCCGTCTCTTTCCAGAGAGCTGGGGAAGATGCAGGAGGAAGGAATCCTGGAATTATCCAGGCGGCAGATCCGTGTGAAAGATCAGGAAAAACTTGAATTTTATCTCTGAGCGTAACATATGTTACAGAAGACTTTCGCTGATTTTTATATGATATGGCTGTAAAACAGATAACAGTTATAACACATATAGAGATCAGGGGGAGATGATATTATGATAAGAAAGATCGTACACATTGATGAAGAGAAATGTAACGGCTGCGGAGCCTGTGCAGCTGCCTGCCATGAAGGTGCCATTGCCATGATAGACGGCAGGGCGAAACTGATCAGGGATGATTACTGCGACGGGTTGGGAGACTGCCTTCCGGCCTGCCCCGAGGATGCCATCCGTATCATAGAGCGTGAAGCAGCAGATTATGATGCGGAAGCAGTAGAACAGAGAATGAAGCTTAAAAAAGAGAAAACTTCCGGGAGTTCGGTTGCACCGCATGTATGCCCTGGAAGTATGGCAAGAAGCCTGAAGACGAAACAGGAACAGCCGGTATTATCAGCAGAGCAGGTGACAACTACAGTCCTGGATATGGGACAGCAGAGCCGTCTTGCTCAGTGGCCGGTACAGATTAAATTAGTTCCTGCAAATGCACCATATTTTGAAAATGCACAGCTTCTGATCGCAGCGGACTGCACCGCATATGCCTATGCAGGTTTTCATGAGAAATTTATGAAAGATCATGTAACACTGATTGGATGCCCCAAACTTGATGAGGGAGATTATGCAGACAAGCTTACGGAGATTATACGGAACAATTCCATCCGCAGCATCCGTATCGTCCGTATGGAAGTTCCCTGCTGCGGAGGTATCGAGAATGCAGTGGTCCGCGCCATGACGCGCAGCGGAAAGATGATTCCGTGGCAGGTAGTGACCATTGCCTGTGACGGCACGATCAGAGAGGAGCTGTAAGGAAAGGAATAAAAACAGCATGAGTGAAGAAACACTGGAGATTTCTTTTGACCAGATAGAGAAAGAACGGGAGAAATATCTTCTGGTAGATACCCGTGATAAAGTAACCATTGAATATGGAATGATTCCCGGAGCTATTTCTGTTCCGGAGCTGGAACTGGAAGAGCGTGCAGAGGAGCTGAAGGGGGATAAAATTCCTGTTCTCTATTGCACAAGAGGACATTTCAGCCAGGAGGGAGCGCAGATGCTTCGGGAAAAAGGCATTCCTGCACTCAGCTTAAAAGGCGGTTATACAGGATGGCTTTTTGAGCAGATGCAGAAAGATGTGTCCAATAAAGAGGATAGTGACCAGAGTGAAGAAGAGGCACTGGAACAGCGAAGAAAGGATATCGAGCTGAGCATCCGCAAGAAATTCCACAAGCAGCTTTTTTCCAGATTTGCAAGAGGAATCAATGATTATGAGCTGGTGAAGCCGGGAGATAAGATCGCTGTCTGTATCTCAGGCGGTAAGGATTCCATGCTTATGGCAAAGCTGTTCCAGGAACTGAAACGTCATAATAAGTTTCCGTTTGAACTGGTATTCCTTGTGATGGATCCTGGATACAATGAAGCTAACCGCGCAATCATCGAGCACAATGCAAAGCTTCTTGGAATCCCGATCACAGTTTTTGAGACTGAGATCTTTGATGCTGTCTATAATATAGAGAAATCTCCGTGCTATCTCTGCGCCCGTATGCGAAGAGGATATCTTTACAGCAAGGCCAAAGAGCTGGGCTGCAACAAGATCGCGCTTGGCCATCACTATGATGATGTGATCGAGACGATCCTTATGGGGATGCTTTACGGTGCACAGGTGCAGACCATGATGCCGAAGCTTCACAGTACCAACTTCGAGGGAATGCAGCTGATCCGTCCGATGTATCTGATCCGGGAAGCTGATATCAAGCACTGGAGAGATTATAATGATCTTCATTTTATCCAGTGTGCATGTAAGTTTACAGATACCTGTACCACATGCCGTACAGACGGCACCAGTGTTTCCAAGCGTATGGAGATTAAGAATCTGATCGCAGAACTGAAGAAAGTCAATCCGCATATTGAGAGTAATATTTTCAGAAGCGTGGAGAATGTCAATCTTCATACGGTGATTGCCTATAAGAAAGATGGCGTGAAACATTCCTTCCTGGAAGGTTATGATGACTGACGTGCGTGAGCTTTTGCCCGCTGTCTGGTAAGATCAAAATATTCATCAGAAACGATCCCCCGGCTGGAGAGTGCCTCATAGGTTTTCTGCTGCTGGGGAGTCATTTTCATTCCGATTGTGGAATTTACATCTGTCAGGACGCAGCCTGTTTTTTCCACTAGCCAGAAAAGGGCGGAATCGTCATCCGGGATCATCTTCCAGAGTTCATTTTCTGTATATGGTAAAAGGGACATAAGTGTTTTAAGGTGTCCGTCCTGGATCAGACGATAATCCCCGTCAGGCATGATGATGCCGTCCCCGTAAAGTTCTTTTTTCTGTTCCATTTCTTTCAGAAGTTCTTCTGTGAGTCTCATGATCTGCTCCTTGATTTTTTGCTCGGTTAAAAAAATAACAATCGGCGCATTTATTGTATGTATCAGTGGGAAAAAAGTCAATAGTCTGGGCTGGATTTTTATAAGTTTTTGAGAAAATTTATTATAGGATAAAATGTTAATTTTAAGAAAAAACCAGGTTAAATCGAGGAAAAATTCATCGTAAAACAATACTGAATGTGATATAATAAGAATATTCAAATAATTTCAGGAAGGACGATGCAGATGTTAAAAAACTGGAACCCGGAGCAGATTCCGGAAAAAGATGATATCAAGGAACGGCTCAGCAGCGCAAGATCGAAATTATATGAGCTGCAGATGGCATTGAAGGAGCATAAGATCCCTGTGCTGGTGCTGTTTGAGGGATGGGGAGCTTCCGGAAAGGGCAGTGTTATAAGCAAGGTGATCAAGAATATCGATCCCCGTTTTTTTAAAGTGGCAACTATGGCGGCACCTACAGAAGAAGATCTGAGAAAGCCGTTTCTTTACCGCTATTTCAAGGAAATCCCGGAAAACGGCAAATTTACATTCCTGGATTCCGGATGGATGGATCAGACCTGCTGCGAACGTATGGATAAGAAGCTGAAGGGCGATTCTTATGTGAAGCGGGTCGACAGCATCCGCAGATTTGAACGTCAGCTGACAGATAACGGATATGTCCTCCTGAAATTCTTTATGCAGATTGACCGTAAGGAGCAGGAGAAACGTATGGGAATTCTCCTGGAGAGTAAGGATACACGCTGGAGAGTGAACGAATATGATCTCTGGCAGAATGATCATTATAAAAAATGCAGAAAAGTTTTTGACCAGTATATGAGAGATACCAATACTTCCTCTGCACCGTGGTATATCGTAGATGCCAGCGACCGGAAATGGGCAGAACTGCAGGTGCTGGAAACAATGATCAGCAATATAGAGATCGCTATGGAGAACAGCAAACATTCGGTTCCGATCCTGCAGAATGTTTTTCCGCTGGTGGAAATGCCGAAGCTTAATGAGATCCCTCTGGATGGAAAAGAAGTGGATGACGAGCAGTATAAAGCAGAACTTAAGGAACTGCAGGCGAAGCTTGGAAGTCTTCACAACCGCCTTTACAGAAAGAGAGTTCCTGTGATCATCACTTATGAAGGATGGGATGCAGCAGGAAAAGGCGGCAATATCAAACGTATTGCAGAAGCCTTGGATCCCCGTGGCTTCGAGGTGCATCCTATTGCAAGCCCGGAGCCTCATGAGAAGGCAAGGCATTATCTGTGGCGTTTCTGGACAAGACTTCCGAAAGATGGCCACATTGCTATTTTTGACCGTACCTGGTATGGCAGAGTGATGGTAGAGAGACTTGAAGGTTTCTGCAGTGAAAATGACTGGCGGCGTGCCTATAATGAGATCAATGAGTTCGAAAAAGAACTTTCTGACTGGGGTGCCGTGATCGTGAAATTCTGGGTGCAGATCGACAAGGACACCCAGCTTGCCAGATTTAATGACAGGAAAAACAATCCGGAGAAACAGTGGAAGATCACGGATGAAGACTGGAGAAACCGCGAGAAATGGGATCAGTATGAGGTTGCAGTGGATGAGATGCTGCAGAAAACAAGTACAACGTATGCACCATGGCATATCCTGGAGTCTGTAGATAAGAAATATGCAAGGCTGAAAGCACTTCGCATTGTCATCGAGGAGATCGAGAAGGCACTGAAATAATGGAATAACGGGGTAACGTGCAGCAGATAGCAGAATGCCTGTTTGAGAATACAACTGCGCAGGTATGACTTGTGATAAGTGAAGGCCTACAATGCCAGAAAAATCAGAATAAATAAATGCGGCAAGATATATGGAGAATGTACATCTTGCCGCATTTTACTGTTTTCAGAATTGGGTTCACAATAGAGATAGTAGGATACTTTGTTTGGCGTATCACCAGAGTGGATCAAGATCTAATTTCTTAGATAATTCCGCATGCTGCGCAGCGCATTTTTTTCCAAGCGGCTGACCTGGGCCTGGGAAATGCCGATCTCATCAGCAACTTCCATCTGGGTCCGGCCTTCATAAAAGCGAAGTTCGATAATGTGCCGTTCACGTTCTCCAAGACGAGCCATGGCATCCCGCAGGGAAATGTCCTCGATCCAGTGCTCTTCTTTATTTTTTTTGTCACTGATCTGATCCATAACATAAAGGGTATCGCCGCCTTCGGAATATACAGGCTCAAAAAGGCTCACAGGGCTCTGGATCGCATCCATGGCGTAGACGATCATTTCTTTGCCAATGCCGATTTCCTGAGCGATTTCCGCGATCGTAGGCTCTTTTAAGTGCTGCCGCATATAATTTTCCCTGGTATAAATGGTTTTGTAGGCGATATCCCGCAGAGAGCGGCTGACCCGTATGCTGTTGTTGTCACGGAGATACCGGCGGAGCTCCCCGATGATCATAGGAACTGCATAGGTAGAAAACTTTACCTGAAGGGTAGTGTCGAAATTGTCAATAGCTTTGATCAGGCCGATGCAGCCGATCTGAAAAAGGTCATCTGGGTTTTCACTGCTGTTCTGGAATCGGCGGATCACGCTTAAAACAAGCCGCAGATTACCTTTGATGTACAATTCTCTGGCTTCGTTATCACCAGCTTTGATTTTTTTGAAGAGTTCCTCTTTTTCTTCCTGTTTAAGGACTGGAAGAGCTGAGGTATTTACTCCGCAGATTTCAACTTTATTCAGTGCCATCTTAGAATCCTCCTTGTCTTGTCAGTACATTAAGATGATTCTCAGAGGGCAGGGGAAATATACTTTTTCCGCAAAAATATAAAAAATAAACAGCCTTGACAAAAGCAGGATCTTTTATTCTCCGGAAAGCCTTTTTTCATCCCGGAAGTCTACAAGGATGATATCGTCCCCGATCTGACGGATACAGTCCCAGGGGATGATACATTCGCTTTCCCTGGAAAAACACCAGCAGAATTTTCCAGGCTCAGGCATGATCAGAGCTTTCAGCCGGGCGGTTTCGCAGCAGAATTCCACATCAATGGGACAGCCAAGGCTCCGGCAGGTGTGGATGTTGATCACTTCTTTCTGTTTCAGTTCGCAGATACGCATAAATTCATCACCTGGTATGATTTTATGGAAAATAGGTAAAATTTATGCAAGTCCAATTATTGACACATTATATAAATTTATTCTATAATAAAAACAAGTTTGGTAATGAAAATATGGATCCTGAAAGGGGGAGAGTTCTGTGAGATGTCCGTTCTGTAACCAGGATAATACAAGAGTTGTAGATTCCAGACCAGTGGAAGATACCAATTCCATCCGCCGCCGCCGTCTCTGTGATGCCTGCGGGAAGAGATTTACTACATATGAGAAAGTGGAGACCATTCCGCTGACTGTAATTAAGAAGGATCAGAATCGTGAGAGCTACAAGCGTTCCAAGATCCAGGACGGGGTTCTGCGCGCCTGCTATAAGAGACCGATCCCCATTGAGAGAGTGGAGGAGATGATCGACTCCATAGAGGGAGATATTTTTCGTTCTGAGGATCGTGAGATCAGCAGTACCAAGATCGGAGAGATCGTCATGGAACATCTTAAAGATCTGGATGCAGTTGCCTATGTGCGCTTTGCGTCTGTGTACAGAGAATTTAAGGATGTCAGCACGTTTATGGATGAGCTGAAGAAACTGATCAATTAATGGATCTGGGAAGTCCCCTGCAGATCAGGGAGGGCACCTGTGGGCTGAAATACGCGATATGATCTCTCGGAATTCTGATTGATCATGCCAGCGAAACTCTGGCAGTGAACTTT
>CAVBVT010000062.1:0-17018 GCA_963598855.1 Eggerthellaceae bacterium | reverse complement strand
AGGTTCATGAGGCGTACCTTTTGACACCCTAATCATTTATATAAGTATACTATTTTTTGACCAATTTCTCAATTAAAATATTTCGACAATTTATGACATATTAGGCAAGATCACTTGCAAATTAGTGTGCAAATTTGCACATATTTATAAAAAAGAGGGAATCATTTTGAACGGTTCCCTCTCGTAAAAATGCTTATTCTATGCGGTTTTCTTATTTACCAAAGTATCTCTTAAGCAGACCAGCGAATGCTTTTCCGTGTCGTGCCTCGTCCTTAGCCATTTCATGCACTGTGTCATGGATTGCGTCAAGATCAGCTGCTTTTGCACGTTTAGCAAGGTCGAATTTACCTGCTGTTGCGCCGTTCTCAGCTTCTACACGCATCTGAAGGTTCTTCTCTGTGCTGTCTGTTACAACTTCGCCAAGGAGCTCTGCGAATTTAGCTGCATGCTCTGCTTCCTCGTAAGCTGCTTTCTCATAGTAGAGACCTACTTCCGGATATCCTTCTCTGTGAGCTACTCTAGCCATTGCAAGGTACATACCAACCTCAGAGCACTCGCCCTCGAAGTTAGCTCTCAGGTCTGCGAGGATGTCTTCGCTAACGCCCTTAGCAACGCCTACAACATGCTCAGCTGCCCATGTGAGCTCGCCTTCCTGTTTGGAAAACTTGGAAGCTGGTGCCTTACATACTGGACAGACTTCTGGAGCCTGCTCGCCTTCGTAAACATATCCACATACATTACATACCCATTTTGCCATAGTTGTGATCTCCTTTTCTTATAAAATTTTATTTTGATTTTTTTGTTTCCCTTAAATTAATAATAGTAATTATTACTGTTTTATAGTAACATGTGATCTTGTTTTTGTCAAGACTGTTTTTCTTCTTTTTCAAGGCATTCCTTACAGATTCCGTAGAAGCTTGCATCTACATCGAAGACCTTGCCATGTACGAATTCAGATGCTGCCTGTTCCAGGACTCCGTTAAGGGTGTCTGACTGCATATCGATCACCCGGTTGCACCTCCTGCACATAAAATGTGAATGCGGTGCGACCCGTCCATCGTAGCGGTCCGCGCTTCCGAAATTGGTCAGCTTCCGGATCTCGCCGATGTCACTGAGAAGAGAAAGATTACGGTAGACAGTTCCGAGACTGATGTTGGGGTAAATCTGTCGAAGATTCTCGTATACTGTATCTGCCGTTGGATGATCTGTTCTGGATCTCAGGAATTCTTTGATCGCTTCTCTCTGACGGCTGTATTTAAGTGCTGCCATAATATTTCCTCCCTATCAGTAATAGTAATTATTACTGATATTATAATAACTGACAGGCCCCATTTTGTCAAGAGTTTTTACGATGAATTTCTATAATAATTTTTCCATTATATTTCTGATTTATGCGGTTTATGCAGGTGGGGAAATTTGAATTTTTTTCCCAAATGTATCTGGCAGACTGCCTTTTATCAGGAATACCCCATTCTTATTGATAGAATTTTATCACTAAAAATTCTTATTGAAAATTTTTTAAAAATAAGTTGACAGAGACTAACTTTGGTAGTATATTTACAGCAGTTAGAGAAATCTAACTAAAGCGTAAAGGAGAATGCAAATGACTTGTGCAAAATTTGAATCTGTCATAGGTTATCATTGTTCCCCTGTATTAATGGGAATGAAACCGGCGAATCTAGTATCCTTTTCCAAGGAAAAAATGCCGGAGCTGCCGGAGATCATCTCTGATTATAAAGAAGGCCTTGAGCAGGAAGGCATCCATATGGAAATCATCTGCGGATGCAGGAAGCATTATCTTCTTCTGGTGTACCGGCCGGATATGCTGCAGGAATATCTTAAGCAGGAAGAAGCCAGGAAACTTTTGCTTCAAGATGGGTATGATATAGAAGGAACTCTGGATGAGATGATAGCTCATCTGAAGGAACGCTTTTTTCATAAGACCGAATTTCCACATGAGATCGGACTGTTCCTGGGATATCCCATTGAGGATGTGAAGGGCTTCCGTAAATTCGGAGGAGGTGGCTGCAAGCTTTGCGGTTACTGGAAAGTTTATGATAACGTTGAGCAGGCGCGCATGGTTTTTGCCAGCTATGATCGCTGCCGGGAGTTTACTGCGGCACAGATCCGGCAGGGCTATTCAATTTTGCAGGTAATTGGCATGAAGCATCTCTGTACATCTCAGATGTGCGTATAAATATAAAGTTAAAAACAGGAGGTTTTTAAGATGAGCAAGGTAGGAATTATTTACTGGTCTTCCACAGGTAACACAGAGGCAATGGCACAGGCTGTTGAGGAAGGCGCAAAAGCAGCTGGTGCGGATGTTGAGATCATGGAAGTTGCAGATGCAGATGTAGATAAAGCTCTCTCTTATGATGTTCTGGCACTTGGCTGTCCGGCAATGGGAGATGAGGAGCTTGAGGACGGCGAGTTCGAGCCATTCTTCTCTGACCTGGAAGGCAAACTTTCTGGTAAAAAAGTTGCACTTTTCGGTTCCTATGATTGGGGCGATGGAGACTGGATGAGAACATGGTGCGGCAGAGCAAAAGACGCAGGCGCAGAGCTTGTAGAGGAGGAAGGCCTCATCTGCAATAACACTCCTGATGATGAAGGACTTGCAGCTTGCCGTGAGCTTGGCGGAAAGCTTGCATAAGATTTCAAATAAATAAAAACTGAGCAGAGCATTGGATTGTTAAACACAAACACCATCCGGACAGAAGGGATAGATATCTTTTTTTGTCCGGGTGGTTTTTTATGTCATAGGAAATTATTTTGTAATGTTCCAATGACATAAAAAAGCCATCCGGGCAGGATTCTTTCTTATTGAAAAAATATCTATTTATTACTTTGAGGAAATATAGAAGAAATGAATATTTAGACAAAAGAATCCTTGTTGATTTTAATATTTAAGTGTCCTAAAATAGATAAAGATGAAATAAAACAGGAAAGTGAGGGATGCCGGATGACGCGGGAGGAAGCGGAACAGTATTTATATTATGCGATGACGATCGGTGAACAGCTTCTTTGCTGCGGAGCAGAGGTTGGACGTGTGGAAGATACCATACGGCGGATCTGTCTGGCATACGGAGCATCCAGGGCGGATGTTTTTTCTATCACATCCAGTATTGTAACGACTATTTATGGAGAGGATTTCGGGATCTGTACCCAGACGCGGCGTGTGCCGGGAATGGCCAATGACCTGGGACGGCTGGATGATCTGAACCAGCTTTCCAGATACATCTGTGAGTATCGCCCGAAGCCGGAGGAGATCCAGAAACGTCTTGAGCTGATCCGGGATAAACAGGGATATTCTTTTAAAACGCAGATTTTGATCTACGCTGTAATTTCAGGTTCTTTCTCCGTATTTTTCGGAGGAGATGTCAACGATATGATCGCTTCTGCGCTGATCGGTATCGCTCTGAAACTGTTTGAGGCTTTTGTAAAAAGAGGCGCATTAAATTCGCTGCTTACAGTGCTTCTTTGCTGCGGAGCCGGCGGAGTTCTTTCCAATCTTACAGTTCTGATCGGGCTGGGACATCATGCGGATCTGATCAGTATCGGAAATATCATGCTGCTGATCCCTGGAATTGCGTTTACCAATTCGCTGCGGGATATGTTTTCCGGAGATACCATTACAGGGTTGATCCGGTGTATGGAGGCACTTTTGCTGGCACTGGTTGTGGGCCTTGGATTTACAGTGGCGAATCTGCTGTTCTAATGGGAATAACCAGAATGCCCTTTGTGGGGCTGAGAAAGGCGACGGGCAGTGGGCGGCTTGAGTTCACATAGAAATTGTTCAGGAGGGTGATATGCGGGAAATCATACAGCTGATCGTATCCTTCACAGGATCTCTCGGTTTTGCGGCATTATTTAATATCCATGGAAAAAAACTCTGGTTTGCAGCATTGGGCGGCTGCCTGTCCTGGGCTGTATATCTGGCAGTAGAGTTCATAACGCCAAGTCCGTATGCGTGCGGTTTCTGGTCAACAGTAGCGATTACCCTGTATGCAGAATGTATGGCGAGAGTTCATAAAACACCGGTAACTGTTTTTCTGGTTTCTGCGACGATCCCGCTGATCCCCGGAGCAGCACTTTACCGGACCATGAACTGGATGTTGATGAAGGACTGGGCAAAATTTCAGAAAGACGGAATTTATACGATCCTTTTTGCGGCAAGCATGGCAGCAGGAATGACATTGACGACCATTGCGTTTCGAATGGTGTGGCGGTGGATGTACAGGCAGAGGAGAATGTAATACAGCATTGAAATTCCCCGTTTACAAACCACCGGAAATGTGTTACGATTTTCCCATATGGAAAACTCGTGGAAGAAGAGAGTACATGTGTACACCGTACTACAGGGAAATCCCCAGAGGACTTTTGATACAAGGAGTTCCGAGACTGAGAGGGATGTGCAGGCGCAGATGGAAGATGGCTTCGGAGAGGCATTGCTGACCCGGTTTCAACGTGATAAGCGAAATGTGAATGTCCCGTTTAATGGACACCGGCAGGTGATGACAGGACCGCCTGTTATAGCGGAAAGGTATAGAACTTTCTGTACCTGATGAGGTTTTTTGCCGCGAGGCAGGAACGAAAAGAAGTGGTAACACGGGTAATAACTCGTCTTCTCATATCGTATTGGTATGGGAAGACGTTTTTTTATGTCACAGGAAATTACTTTGTAATCTTCCAATGGCATCAGACAGGATTTTTTCCTGTTTTGGCTGAATATACTTTCAGTCAGTTATGAATAAGCATACAATTATTTTTTTATATTATGGAGGAAAGAAAAAATGGAAAAGCAGAGATATTATATCAGCACTGCCATTGCGTACACATCCGGTAAACCGCATATCGGAAATACTTATGAGGTTGTTCTTGCAGATGCTATCGCACGTTTTAAGAGACAGCAGGGTTATGACGTATATTTTCAGACAGGAACTGATGAGCATGGCCAGAAGATCGAGCTGAAGGCTGAGGAAGCAGGTGTTACACCGAAGGAATTCGTAGATAACGTTTCCGGTGAGATCAAACGTATCTGGGACCTGATGAACACATCTTATGATAAATTCATCCGTACAACAGATAAAGACCACGAAGAGCAGGTCAAAAAGATCTTCAAAAAAATGTATGCAAAGGGAGATATCTACAAGGGTCATTACGAGGGAATGTACTGTACACCATGTGAGTCTTTCTTCACAGAGTCCCAGCTTGTAGACGGCAAATGCCCGGACTGTGGACGTCCATGCGTACCGGCTAAAGAAGAAGCATACTTCTTCAAAATGAGCAAATATGCAGACAAACTGATCGACTACATTAACACACATCCGGATTTCATCCAGCCGGAGTCCCGTAAAAACGAGATGATGAACAACTTCCTTCTTCCGGGACTTCAGGATCTCTGTGTATCCAGAACATCCTTCAAATGGGGAATTCCGGTAGATTTTGATCCGAAGCATGTTGTATATGTATGGCTGGATGCCCTGACAAACTATATCACAGGTATCGGCTATGACTGCGACGGAAACAGCAGCGATAAATTCAACAAATACTGGCCGGCAGACCTTCACCTTATCGGAAAAGATATCATCCGTTTCCATACGATTTACTGGCCGATCTTCCTGATGTCTCTGGATCTTCCGCTTCCGAAACAGGTATTCGGACATCCGTGGCTTCTTCAGGGCGATGGAAAAATGAGTAAATCCAAAGGAAATGTAATTTACGCAGATGAGCTTGTTGAGTTCTTTGGCGTAGATGCTGTCCGTTATTTCGTACTCCACGAGATGCCGTTTGAGAATGATGGTGTCATCACATGGGAGCTTATGGTTGAAAGACTGAATTCCGACCTTGCAAACACACTTGGAAACCTTGTAAACCGTACAATCTCCATGTCCAACAAATACTTCAACGGAATCGTTGAGAATAAGAACGTTACTGAGCCGGTTGATGATGATCTTAAGAAATTCATCCTTCAGGTTCCGAAGAACGTTTCTGCAAAAATGGACAAACTTCGTGTTGCAGATGCCATCACAGAGGTATTCTCCCTGTTCAAACGCTGCAATAAATATATCGATGAGACAATGCCATGGGCTCTTGCAAAAGATGAGACAAAACAGGATCGTCTTGCAACTGTTCTCTATAACCTGGTTGAGGGAATCTGCATCGGCGCATCTCTTCTGAAATCTTTTATGCCGCGTACAACAGAGCGTATTCTTGTACAGCTCAACGCAAACGAGAGAACCCTTGAGGATATGGAGCAGTTTGGACTTTATCCGTCAGGAAACCGTGTAACTGACAAACCGGAGATCCTTTTTGCAAGACTTGACCTGAAAGAGGTTCTTGAGAAAGTTGAGAAGCTTCATCCGAAGAAAGAAGAGCCGAAGGAAGAAGTAAAAGAAGAGAAAGAGGAAGCCAAAGATGTGATCGACATCGAGGCAAAACCGGAGATCACTTTTGATGATTTTGAGAAGCTTCAGTTCCAGGTTGGTGAGATCATTGCCTGCGAGGAAGTTAAGAAATCCAGAAAACTTCTCTGCTCTCAGGTTAAGATCGGAAGCCAGGTTCGCCAGATCGTATCCGGAATCAAGGCTCATTATTCCGCAGAGGAAATGGTAGGCAAAAAAGTTATGGTCGTTACAAACCTGAAACCTGCCAAACTTGCCGGAATCCTCAGCGAGGGTATGATCCTTTGTGCAGAGGATGCAGACGGAAATCTTTCCCTGATGGTACCGGAGAAAGAGATGCCTGCAGGCGCAGAGATCTGCTAAATATGAAACTGAATCATTTTGATGAAAATGGTAATGCTGTTATGGTGGATGTGTCCAATAAACCGGACACTCACCGTACAGCAACAGCTACAGGTTCCATCCATGTAAGTTCGGAGATCATGTCTGCAGTAAAAAATGGCAGCGTGAAGAAAGGGGATGTGCTTGGTGTGGCCCGTGTGGCGGGTATCATGGGTGTGAAGCGTACTTCTGAGCTGATTCCCATGTGTCATCCACTTCCCATCCAGAAGTGTTCTGTGGATTTTGAGACAGATGAGGATGCGGGTGTGATCCGTGTGTTCTGCACGGTAAAAACAGAGGGGAAAACAGGCGTGGAGATGGAAGCTCTGACAGGTGTTCAGGTGACGCTTCTGACCATTTATGATATGTGCAAGGCGATTGATAAGCGCATGGTCATGTCTGATATTCATCTGGAAGAAAAAACAGGAGGCAAAAGCGGAGATTTCCGTTTTGAAGAAAAATGATAGACAGGTGCGGAAGAAATATTGATTATCTCAGGATTTCCGTAACTGACAGATGTAATTTGCGGTGTATTTATTGTATGCCGGAGGAGGGAGTGCAGCATGTGTCGCGCTCCCTTATTTTGCAGGAAGAGGAAATTTTGAGGATCTGCCGGGTGATGGCAGAGCTGGGAATCCGGAAGATCAAGCTGACCGGCGGGGAGCCTTTGGTACGGCCGCGGATACCCCAGCTTGTGGAAAAACTGAAAAATATGCCGGGGATCGAGAAGGTGACTCTGACTACAAATGGTGTGCTTCTGAAGGATCAGATGAGGGATTTTGCCCGGGCGGGGCTGGACGGATTGAATATCAGTCTGGATACGCTGGATGAGGCGTGCAGCAGGAGAATTACCCGGCGCGATGAATTGGATCGGACGCTTGAAGGGATCTCGGAGGCGTTGAAGTATCCGGAGGTTTCGTTGAAGATCAATTGTGTGCCGCTGGGAATCCCGGAACAGGATCTTTGTCGGGTTGCGCTTCTTGCCAGAGATCACAAGGTGCATGTGCGGTTTATTGAGATGATGCCTATTGGAATGGGAAAAGAATTTCATGGGGTGTCGGAGGAGGAATTGCTTGGGATCCTTGGGAAAAAACTTCCGCGGTTTTCGCCGTATGTTGGGGAACCCCTTGGAAATGGCCCGTGCCATTATTATGATGTGGAAGGTTTTTCCGGGAAGATTGGGTTTATCAGTGCGGTGAGCCATAAGTTCTGCGGTGAGTGTAACCGGATCAGGCTGACTTCCCAGGGATTTTTGAAAACCTGTCTGCAGTATGCGGCGGGACGGGATCTTCGGGCGGTGATCCGCAGCGGCGGTTCGGATGAGGAGCTGAAGGCTGTGATCCTGGAAGCTCTGGCGGAGAAACCGGACGGGCATGCTTTTGGCGGCAGTCTGGAGAAACAGAAGGAAGATAAGACGGAGAAGCTTTGTATGGCTCAGATCGGAGGTTAAGTGATGAAAAGAGTTGCGGTGATTACTTCTAGTGATAAGGGTTTCAGAGGGGAACGTGAGGATCTTAGCGGGCCGGCTGTGAAGGAGATCATGGAGGCGGTTGGGTATGAGGTTGTTTCTATGGATATTTTGCCGGATGACCGTAGTTTGCTGAGTGCCCGGATGGCTGAGATTGCGGATCAGGGTCTGGCTGAGCTGATTTTGACTACGGGTGGTACCGGTTTTTCCCAGAGGGACGTGACACCGGAGGCTACGGAGGATGTGATCGAGCGGCGTGTGCCGGGGATTCCGGAAGCGATGCGGGCGTTTAGCTTGACGATTACCAAGAGGGCGATGCTGAGTAGAGCTACAGCTGGGATCAGGAAGGGGACATTGATCGTTAATCTGCCGGGGAGTCCTAAGGCGGTTAGGGAGTGCCTTGAAGTGATTGTTGATTCGCTGGGGCATGGGATTGAGATACTTGTTGGTGAGGCTGGGGAGTGTGGTCGGTAGAAATTTAGAGGAGATTTGATTTACGATGGGAAAAGTACTTGCGGTTTGTATTAGTGAGAAGAAGGGAACGGAGAAACGGAATGTCGGGTCTGCGGTTTTTGTGGAGGACTGGGGGCTTGAGGGGGATGCTCATGCCGGGAAGTGGCACCGGCAGGTGAGTCTTCTTTCCAGTGAAAAGATTGAGGCTTTTCGGGCGAAGGGCGCGGAGGTTGAGGATGGTGCTTTTGGTGAAAATCTGGTTGTGGAGGGAATTGATTTTGCGAAGCTTCCGGTTGGAACCAGATTTCGATGTGGTGAGGTTGTGCTGGAGCTGACTCAGATTGGAAAGGAGTGCCACAATGGCTGTGCCATTTTTCAGAAGATGGGGGAGTGCATCATGCCCCGTGAAGGTGTGTTTACAAGAGTGCTGAAAGGTGGAAAAGTTTCCGTTGGTGATGAGATGACTGTGGATAAAGCTATGATTTTTGATACCCATGCCCATTATGATGATGAAGCTTTTGACGAGGATCGTTTTGAGATGCTGGAGAGTATGCAGGAGAACGGGATTGGGCATATTGTGGATGTATGCGCTTCTGTAGGACATTTTGACCGGGTTTATGATCTGGTGGAGAAGTATCCTTTTGTTTATGGCGCAGTGGGTGTTCATCCGGATGATGCGGACAAAGTAGATGCAGCTGTTCTGGATGAGATCCGCAGATATTGCGATATGGAAAAAACAGTAGCCGTAGGCGAGATCGGTCTGGATTATTACTGGCACAAGGAGAAGGAAGAGCACCTTCTCCAGCAAAAAGTATTCCGCCAGCAAATGGACATCGCCCGCGAGAAAAAACTCCCGTTTATGATCCACAGCCGCGATGCAGCAGAGGATACGCTGAATATTGTACGAGAGTATATGAAGGATGGAATGTATGGAGGAATTATTCATTGCTTTTCTTATAGTAAAGAGATTGCAAGGGAATACCTAAATATGGGACTTTACCTGGGAATCGGCGGAGTAGTTACTTTTAAGAATTCCAGGAAGCTGAAAGAGGTAGTAGAGTATGCACCATTAAGTCAGATCCTTCTGGAAACCGACTGCCCGTACATGGCACCTGTACCGAACCGTGGAAAGAGAAACAGTTCCCTGTATCTGCCGGAGGTTGTGAAGACGATCGCGGAGATTAAGGGAGTCAGCTGCGAGGAGGTTGTGGCTGTGACGGAGAGTAATGCGATGAAGGTGTTGAATTTAATCAAATAAATTTCAGAGAAGTTGTTTGGTTATGAGTAAAGAGTGAATACGGATTGAGAATGAACACTTTACTTTAATAAATATGAAGTGAAGAAGGAGCCGTTGTGTGGCGGATGTTTGGATATTAACAGCGACATTGTGTATGAGTTTTTGGTCAAAAAAATCCTCCCAGCCACGGGCGATATATGCCAGATGCAGGGAGGATTTTTTCGGGTAATTTAATTAATTGTTATGAACCAGCTCTACAATGCGGTCGGTTGCGTGTCCATCACAGGCAGACATGAATTTCTCTCTGAAAGCATGCACTTCAGCTTTGTCAAAACGAGTATCAAGATTCTGGATATAATCAATGATCTCTTCTGTTGAGGTAACGATCGGACCTGGGGTGAGTTCGTCGTAGTTATAGTAGAAACCTCTCCAGTCAAAGTAATTATCCAGATCGTAAGCGTAGAAAATCATTGGACGTTCAAACAGAGAATACTCAAAGATCAGTGATGAATAATCGGAAATACAGATATCGCTGACGCAAAGCAGCTGTTCAATATCAAGATCTTTAGTAATATCCATTGCAAAATCCTGGCATTCTGCCGGAACTTTCGGGCGTTTTTTTACAAGTGGGTGATGTTTGAGAAGAAGAACATATTCATCACCAAAAGCCTCTTTCATAGCCGGGATGTCAAGGCAGTTAGGCGTTTTTGCTTTAGCAACACGTCCGCGGAAAGTTGGAGCGTATAAAATGATTTTTTTACCGCGGGCCTGCGGGCATACGGCATAAACCTGTTCTTTGGCATCTTCTATGAAATCTTTGTCATAGAATACATCTGTACGGCTGACACCAGCAGGAATAACCTGTGTATCGGTTCCGTCAAGATTCATAGCTTCTCTGTAAGCCCAGATAATTTCAGGACTGCTTACAGATACATAAGTGATATTTCTGTAGTTTGGATATCTGATCTGATTTTTGCGGTTATCGCCAAAGATCAGATCAGCAGTACTCATACCGAATTTTTTGAAAGCACCACATGCATGCCATAACTGGAATACAACAGTTTCCTTACGCATAGGAACACAGCTGGTTATATTGCAGCCGTCATTGAGGAATACATAATGTGCATCGGAAATGTCTTTGAGCATTTCAATACAGCGGCCAATATAAGCCCATCTGTCAGGTGAGATATTCTGGATATACTGTACATGAACATCGTATCCTTCTGCAACAAGACGGTCATAAACAAGCTGATATGCACTGACGATCTTTTTGTAACGGATCTCAACGAAAACTACTTTTTTATCCTGAATCTTTTTACCACGTGCGCTGCGTTTGTATGTCATTGGAAAAACAAAACGCAGCATGATATGCTTACGCGCTTTTTTGTAAAATTGGGTCACTTTTTTTGGCAGTGCCTTATAAATCTTTTTCAACATTTTCTTGAATATTTTTTTCATGTGCTAATTTTCCCCTTTTTTCCATAGGATTATATACAGTGAATCTGGCTAACAGTTGTGAACCAAATCCATAATTCGATCAGTTGCATGTCCGTCACATGCAGACATAAATTTTTCTCTGAAGGCATGAACTTTGGCTTTATCAAAACGTGTGTCAAGATTCTTAATGTAATCAATGATCGCTTCTGTTTCAGCAGCAACAGGGCCTGGAGTAAGTTCATTATAATCATAGTAGAAACCTCTCCAGTCAAAATAATCATCCAGGTCATAAGCGAAGAAGATCATTGGGCGTTCAAATAATGAATATTCAAAAACCAAAGATGAATAATCGGAAATGCAGATATCGCTTGCACAGAGAAGCTGATCAATTTCCAGCTTCTCTGATATATCCAGTGCAAAGTCTTTGCATTCATCAGGAATGTGAGGACGTTTTTTTACAAATGGATGATGTTTGATCAGAAGGATGTATTCATCACCCAGTGAATCCATCATAGCTTGAATACTCAGCTGATCGGGACCTTCTGCTTTAGCAACTCGACCGCGGAAAGTTGGAGCATAGAGGATGATTTTTTTGCCACGTGTCTGAGGGCATACGGAATAAACGGTTTCTTTAGCTTTTTTGATGAAATCTTTATCATAAAAAACATCTGTACGGCTGATTCCGGTAGCAACAACCTGAGTATCGGTACCTTTTAAATCCATAGCCTCTTCATAAGCCCAGCTGATTTCAGGACTGCTTACTGTAACATAAGTCTGGTTGCGGTAATAAGGAAATTTTTGCTGATTCTTTCGGCTGTCTCCGAAGATCAGGTCAGCAGTACTCATACCGAATTTCTTAAAAGCACCGCACGCATGCCACAGCTGGAAAATTTTGCTTTCTTTGCGAAGAGGAATACAGCTTGTAATATTGCATACATCGTTCAGAAAAATATAATGTGCATCGGAGATATCTTTCAGCATACGCAGGCAGCGGCCCATATAAGCCCAACTCCCCTGCCGGAGACTGAGAAGATATTCTTCGTGGATCTCATATCCTTCCTCTTTCATACGTTTATAGACAAGCTGAAAAGAATCGGTAATCTTGTCAAAACGGGTTTCAATGAAAACAACTTTATTTTTGTTTACTTTTTTAGTAAGCGTGAAAAATTTGTAAGTGAATGGGTAAACAATATGAAGTATTATAGTTTTGCGAGCTATTCGGTAGCCTTTTGTAACGCGGGAAGGCAATGCCTCATAGATCTTTTTTTTTATACTCTTCATTAGGTTAATTCTCCCATATCATTACTGTTTTTCCCATGATTTTATGAATATCGGCTTCAAAAGCATTGGTGATATCCTGAATACTTCTTACATTAAGCTCTGCACCGACGATTTTTTCCAGCTGGTTGACTACGTCTGGGTTCTCACGATACAGATTAATAAGTCCCTGGAAATCGCTGCGGCCGCTGCGGCTGCTTCCGAAAATGCGGAGACCTTTTTCCAGAACCATTCGTGTATTGATAGGAGCAAGGTCCTCAGATACACCCATGATGGAAATGGTACCTTCAGGATTAATATAGTCAATGATCTGGTTGATCGCTTTGGATGAAGCAGCACCGCCTACACATTCAAATGCGTGGTCCAGGTGAAGGTCATCTGGAATGTCTGAGATCAGATAAGTGTCATCTGCAAATGAAAAGTCGTGCAGTTTATATTCGTTAACACCAAAAACACAGATCCTGGTATCCGGCAGGATAGTTTTCAGAAGAAGGGAGGTGATATATCCCAGGTTTCCGTCGCCCCATACACCGATCACATTTCTGCGTTCGTGTGAGAAGCGTAAAAATCTCTGGATCGCATGGTAGCTTACGCTGACGATCTCTGTGAAAGCAGCTACAGAAAGATTGATGTCTTCCGGAAGTACAACAAGACGGTCAGGTTCCATGCTGACATATTCCTGCATAAAACCGTCAAATCCGCTTGCACGGAATTTGCTGCTGCGGAGATAGTTTTCTGCGATGATATCGTCTTTTTCAAAAGGTGTATTCGGGATCATTACAACAAGAGTTCCCTCTTCAAATTCACCGGTAGGATCGAATACAACACGTCCGATAGCTTCGTGGATCAGTGCCATCGGGAGTTTCTTTTTAAGAATATTTTCCGCACGGAGTCCCTGATAGTAACGCTGGTCAGCGTTGCAGATGGACAGGCGGATCGGATGGACGATCACATGGGAATCATCCATAGTAATATCTTTGAAAACCAGTTCAAACTGACGTGGTCTGACTAAACGATAAACTGATGTTAACATTTACTCGCCTCCCATTAAAGATTCCGCCATACGGATGTCAGATGGATAAGTGATCTTGATGTTAGTAACATCGCCTTCTACCAGCTTAACCTGCTCGCCTTTGAGAACCATGATCTTGCAGGCATCTGTAAGAATCTCTTTCTCCTGATCTGTCATATTTAAGTAAATGTCACGAAGTTTTTTTGCACGGAAAGACTGAGGAGTCTGTCCCTGATACATTGTGGAACGTTCCGGGATAGAGCGGATACAGGTGTGATCTTTGCTCTCTACGATTGTATCTGTTGCAGGGATCACGGTATCGCAGGCCCCGTATTCCATAGCTGCCTCGATGTTCTCCTCGATCATGCGGTGAGAAACGAAAGGACGAACAGAGTCATGAGTAACGATAACGGTGTCATCATTAAGACCAAAGTTTTCTTCGATATAACGGATTCCGTTCATGATGGTTTCATTTCTTGTGGAACCGCCCTCAACAACTGCAAGATTAGAGCTGTTTGGAATATATTTGCGGATCAGATCCTTGGTATGGGAGATCCATGCTTTAGGAGACAGGATGATAATCTTGTCAAATGCAGAATGAATTGCAAATTTTTCGATGGTGTGGATGATGATCGGTTTTTTGCCAATCTCCATAAACTGTTTCGGGCGTTCTACGTTGCCCATTCTTGTACCTTTGCCGCCGGCAAGGATAATGCCAAAAACATTATTAGCCATGTAGGGTTTACCTCCTGTTATCTGTTTTCTTGATATAGTTCATAATTCGTTTTGTTGAGTGTCCATCACAAGATGCCATATATTTATCATAAAAGTCTGTATAGACTTTATTAACGGAAGAATGAAGAAGATCTTCATCTGTTAATATCTGCAGCAGCTGTTCAAGGTTCCGGGCACGCAGGCCTGGAAGTGTGTTGTAATCCAGATAAAATCCACGGTTGTCCAGATATTCATCAAGATCTGGAACAAACAGAACAAGCGGATGTTTGTAGATCATTGCATCAAAAAGAATTGAGGAATAATCTGTAATTACAATGTCGGCTACGGGAAGCAGTTCCTCAGAGGAAATGCTGCAGTTGGATCCTTCTATATGAGCCTGTGTATGTGGATGCAGCTTAATGATAAAATAATGGGTATCCTTCAGCTGGTCTCTGGCACGAAGGATGTCATCCAGGCCTTTTACACTGGCAACACCTGGATTTCCGCGAAAGGTTGGAACCCAGAGAACGATTTTTTTGCCCTGTGCATCAGGATATTGAGAAAAAAAATGATCTCTGCAGGCCTGATTAAATGTATCATTGAAATACAGATCCGTTCGGCTGACTCCAACAGGACGAACTGCTTTTTCAGGAAGCCGCATGGCACTGGAAAAGGGTTTCACACAGATCTGGGAGCTGACAGTTACCAGATCGCAGTTGGCCAGAACATTTCCTTTATAGTAGGAAGGAATATCTGCGCTTGTGTCGTATCCAAATTTTTTGAATGCGCCGCAGGCATGCCACAGCTGTATGACGCTGGTTCCCTTACGTTTCCGACAGGATGCTGCAGGAAGAAAATTATCGCAGATGATGACAGTTTCTGCTGTTGCATATTTCTTCATGAAACGGGCCATATTCCGGAAAATCCCAAGAACAGAACAGGAACTGTTGTTCCAGTATAACTCTGTGATCTGAAGCTCAGGATGATGCATAAGCTCATCCTTAATAGCCAGCATGCTGAATGGAATTTCATCATGGTGAGCATCGGCCAGGACTACAGTATTGGGAATGACCGGTTTTACAGCATAGATGTTATATATAATTGGAAGGATCACCTGCTGAAAGATCATTTTTATGATTTGTTTTACCCGAAATATCATTTACTGATCCTCGTTTTCTCGGATTATATATTTTTTGTTTCAAAAATTTTACATAGATTAACCGATAACTGCGAAGCGGTTATTCGGTTATGAGCAAGTAGCGAATGCGGATTGCGAATATCCACTTGTCTAATGCCTGTTGCAGTATAACATATTCTGCATTGAATCACAATGATTCTTTCTCTCGTTTACAGTGATTTCAGCACGTTTACAAGCCGTGTATTATCCTCCGGCATCATGATGCAGAATCTGACATATTCGCCTTCCAGGCACTGGAAGGAGGAGCAGTCACGGATCATGAGTCCCTGGCGGATGCAGGCTTCGAAAACATCGTAGGAGGTCAGGCCGTCTTTCTGGATCTTAAGAAGGATGAAGTTGGCGTAGGCCGGATAGACCTTGTAAGTTGGGACATTTTTCAGTTCGGAGATCATTCGGTCACGTTCTGAGAGGATGAGTTCTCTTGTGTTCCGGATGTACGCTTCATCCTGAAGCATGATCTCGCCTGCAAAAGCACCGATACTGTTTAAGGACCACGGTGTCTGTTTTTCGCGCATTTTTGAGAGAAAATCCATGTTTCCGGTGATTCCGTAGCCAAGGCGCATTCCAGGTGCTGCGAAAAATTTTGATACGCCACGGAGCACCATAAGATTGGTGAATTCCTGCGTAAGTGGAACGGCTGTGATGGCGCTGATATCCGGAGCAAATTCTACGTAAGTTTCATCGATCATTACGAAGATATTTTTTTTCGCACAGAAGCTTATGAGCTTGCGGAGATCTTCTTGGGAAATGGCGGAAGATGTTGGATTGTTGGGATTGCAGAGGATAAGAAAATCATAGCCCTGAGTAAGCTTTTTGCAGAGATCCGGAATATCCGGCTCGAAATCATTATTCTCCTGAAGATGATAATATTCCTGTGTACTTCCTGAGAAAGAGAGTTCTCTGGAATATTCGGAGTAGGTAGGGCCAAGGATCAAAGTGTGCTTTGGCGCTCTTTCTTCAATAAGAAGAGAGATCAGCTCACTGGAACCGTTTCCTGGAAGTATAAAATCAGCCGGGATCCCGCAGTAACGGGAGATCGTATTGCGAAGAGAAGAGTATTCTCTGTCCGGATAGGAAGAAAGAAGATCAACGTGTTCTGCGATCGCTTTGCTGGCTTTCGGAGATAATCCGAGAGGGTTGACATTTGCGCCGAATTTGACGATGTCCTCTTTTTTTAAATTATAATAGCTGCAGATCTTTTCTATATCACTTCCGTGAAAAACGGGTTTTGTGTCCATGTTCTGTCACCTCATTTGTTTATTTTTTTTCATTATAAAATTAATACCAGTATACACCAGAATTCTTTTCAAAGAAAGGCAGGATAGTAATTTTCTTTGCTATCTGATAAAACGTGGTTATGAATAATTATGCGGAGATAATGGGTAAGCGATGAATAACCCACCGTCCCACAAATTCCTCATCATATGAGATAATGA
>CAVBVT010000061.1:0-17088 GCA_963598855.1 Eggerthellaceae bacterium | reverse complement strand
TACGAGGTCGCCGCTATACAGCCCCGCCACTCACCTCCACGTGTTCTGTAGTGTGCCAGTCTTATAAATAAATTATATCAGAAGGAAACAAGAATAGAAACGCGAAAGTCAGCCAACATGTTTCATGACGCATTGGTGTCTTTCGCAGAAAGACGGGATATAAGAATGAATGATAAAATCGTAGTCTGCCTGGGAAAGGGCGGGCAGAGAGATATGGCGGAGTCTTTTGCCAGGCGGACAGGAGCCCCGATCCAGGATAAGCCAGGGGATTACCTGACGATCCGGTTTGACTCCAAAGGGGTATCCCTGGCAGGATTTGGATTGACGTATCAGGGAGATTTCGTTGAGACGATGCTGCACAGAGTGACGAAGGGAAGACTGCAGCATGAGATGCTGGTCAAGGCGGCCAAGTCTGATAAAGAGGGAAGAAAGGCGATTGATGCTACTGCCGGAATGGGAGAAGATGCTTTTCTTCTGGCTGCGCAGGGATATGAAGTAACATTGTATGAACAGAATCCGGTGATTGCGGCACTTCTGAAAGATGCCATCCGCCGTGCTAAGAAAAATATGGAACTGAAAGATATTGCCAATCGTATGAAGGTGATCGAAGGAAACAGCGTGGAATGTATGTCCAAGCTTCTGGATCCGGTAGATGTGATCTATCTTGATCCTATGTTTCCGGCAAGACAGAAGTCCAGTCTTATTAATAAAAAGCTGCAGCTGATCCAGAAACTGGAACCACCATGTTCTGAAGAGACTGATCTTTTTGACGCGGCTATCAAGGCGAATCCGGATAAAATCATCGTTAAGCGGCCGCTGAAAAGTGAATGTCTGGCTGGACGAGAACCGTCCTATACACTGAGGGGAAAAGCCATTCGATATGATTGTTATGTGTTATAATATTGAAAACTGCTGGTATTTATAGGAATATAAGCAGTATGCAGCAGGTAAGAATATAAGGGTTCAAATTGTGTGGGAAATTTGTGCAAAGACGGGTATTGGAAAAATGTATTCAGAAAAATACAGCAAAATACGAATAGCATGTTCGAGAATAAACAGGTACAGAAGCGTTATGAAAGACAAGGGGTGAGTGATTTATAATGAAGTTAAACAATAAAGTCAAACATTATCAATACAAAAACCGCATCGGAAATCTCCAAGCCGAGGCCGTAGGTGTCGTAAGTGGGGAAAAACATTTCCCGATATTTCCAGGGGATATGATTTTTAAACCCCTTACGAAATCCAAACCATTTTCCACCCCATTATATGCTTATGCGGAAGTGTTTTGGTCAACAGTTATCAATGAATATTTCATGTCTGCGCCGCAATATGAACTGGCGACCTGTGAGGGATATGAAGATGTAAATGAGAAATATCTTGATTATGGAACTGCCGTCCCTATGACATATAAAGAAGGAGAATCACTTCTGAACCTCCTGGAGTTTTTCAGAAAATATCCAGATCCGAAGGTAGATATAGATAATTATGTAAACTATTGCCAGATGTTTTATGATTATCGGGATATTTTTGAATCTGCATATTTCCAGGAGCACAGAGATATGGCAGAACAACTTGCCATGCAGGTCCTGATCTCTGTTTTGAAAGGCGATCAGAATTATCACTATGAGAATGTTGCGTTTCTCTGCGGCAAAAATGGCGAGATCATAAGTCTTGCGTCAATGATCGATCATGAATTTTCCACGTATTTTATGTTCCCGGATGATGTTGCCCGTCATGTATACTGGCTGATGGAGCTGAGTAAATCTATTCGGGGATGGGAAGTTCAGCTAGGAGAGTATGATAATTTCAAGAATCCGGAAGAACGAAAACTGATGGAAAAAAGTGCGACCTGCATCCACAAAAATCTCCTCTATATAAAGGAACATTATCCGCAGGTAACAGCGGAATTCATGAATAAAGCAGAAAAACTGGAAACAGCACTGACAGAAAGCCCGAAAGATTTTCTGATGCAGGGAAATCCTGATTATCCTGACTGTGCAGATTCGGATTCCTGGCTTATTGGAAAAGCCAGATACAAGGATAAAGACGAAGAGAAAGCTAAAACGTATGAAGCCAAATTCCGGGACACAGCGAAAAAGATCGATTTCCAGGATGTTAGTATCAGTGCGATAAATGAGATAAGATCCATCATCGGACAGATGGAAGAAATTTTGGGAAAGAGAGAATAAACAGATGAAACAAACGAAAACAACGTTAATGAAAACCTGGGTGGTAGCGGCACTGGCCTGTGTCTGCTGTCTTCTCTGGGGAAGTGCGATCCCTGTGATCAAGACAGGCTACCGGCTGATGCAGGTAGATTCTGCGGACACAGCAAGCCAGATCGTTTTTGCAGGAGTGCGTTTTGCACTGGCAGGAATCCTGGTGCTGATCTTCGCATCTATCAGCGAACGAAAAGTAATGATCCCGGATCGGACTGTTCTGAAATATGCAGTACCTGTGTGCCTGGCGCAGACAGTGTGTCAGTATTTCTTCTTTTATATAGGAGTAGCGCATACTTCCGGTGTGAAGGGAGCGATCATTACAGGGCTTGGCAACTTTATCGCGATTTTGTTATCCTGCCTTGTTTTCCGCAAGGAACGGATGACCGGGCGAAAAATGTTCGGCTGCATCCTGGGTTTTGCAGGCGTCGTTGTGATCAATATGATGGGAAATTCCCTGGACGGAGGATTTCGGCTTACAGGCGAAGGCTTTATTCTGATCGCACAGTTTTCCTATGGAATGTCCACGGTGCTGATTAATATTTTTTCCAGAAAAGTATCTCCTGTTGTACTCAGCGGAACTCAGTTCACTATGGGAGGAATCGTGCTGTTCATTATCGGAAAAGTGATGGGAGGACATCTTGGAAATGTGACAGTGGGTGGAATTGGAATTGTTTTTTACCTGGCAATGGTTTCAGCAGTGGCTTATACACTCTGGTCTGTGCTCCTTGCATACAATGATGTTTCGAAAGTGGCGATCTTCGGTTTTGTCAATCCGCTGTTCAGTGTGATCCTTTCGGCACTGATCCTGGGAGAGTTCCATCAGGCATTTAATATGGGAAGCCTGATCGCTCTGTTTCTGGTATGCGTGGGTATTTATATTGTAAACCGGAAAAAATCTTCATAAACACATTCTGCGAATACAGCAAGAGCGCTTTTCTGTCCATTGACAATTTATTAAAGAAAGTCGTATACTAAGGGCTGCATTGATACTGTTCACAGCCAATATTCCGCGAAGCGTGTTTATTGGTCATGTGTGAACGTAACAGTGTATCGAGAATGTGCCTTTTGGGGCGCATGCCGGCACGGATACTTATCTGTGTGATATCATATTTTTTGAGGGAGGAAGAGACTATGAACAATAATAACGGCATCAAAAATGTTGTAGCCATCGGTATTGGTGCAGCACTGTTCTTCGTACTTGGACGTTTTGTGGCAATCCCAAGCCCGGTACCGAATACGAACATCAGCCTTCAGTACGCAGTATTGGCACTTCTGGCAGCAATGTACGGACCGGTTGCAGGCGGCCTGATTGGTTTTATCGGTCATACACTGGTGGATCTGTCCTGGGGCGGAAGCCCGTGGTGGAGCTGGGTTATCACTTCTGCATTTGTAGGCGTGGTGATCGGTGTATTTGCGAAGAAGCTGAACGTTCAGGAAGGTGAGTTCGGTAAAGGCAAAGTAACGATCTTTGTAATTGCAAATGTGGCTGCACATGTAATTGGCTGGGTTGTTGTAGCTCCTGTACTTGATATTCTGATCTATGCAGAACCTGCAAATAAAGTATTTGCACAGGGTGCGTTTGCAGCAGTTTCCAACACAATTACCGGAGCTGTAGTAGGCGGACTTCTGATCCTGGCTTATACGAAAACTATTGCAAAGAAAGGTTCTCTTGACCAGGAGTAAAACTTTGACAAAAAGCCTTTTCATTGTGCTTATAAGGCATATGAAAAGGCTTTTCTTCTGTTAATATTTAAACGCTTTATTGAGGTAATGATACATGACTGAGAAAAAATCTCCTGTTATTTCTTTTAAAAATTTTACATTTCAGTACCGTGCCCAGAAACGTCCTACACTGACCGGGATTAATCTGGATATATACCCTGGTGAAAGAGTTCTCATTGCCGGGCCGTCTGGCTGCGGAAAAAGTACTCTTGCCGGCTGTATCAACGGACTGAATCCATTTTCCAATCCAGGCGAATGTACCGGAGAGCTGACAGTAGACGGCGTAAATGCACCAAAAAGCAGCATTTTTGAGCTGTCTGCCCATGTTGGAACCGTATTACAGGATCCGGACGGACAGTTTATCGGGCTGACGGTAGGCGAAGATATTGCTTTTGCCCTGGAAAACAGCTGTACACCGCAGGATGAGATGCACCAGATTACACAGCATGCTGCCCAGCTGGTAGGAATTGAGAACTATCTGGACTATGCACCACATGAACTTTCCGGCGGGCAGAAGCAGCGAGTAAGTCTTGCAGGCATTATGGTGGATCAGGTTAAGATCCTTCTGTTTGATGAGCCGCTGGCCAATCTTGACCCGGCAACAGGCAAGCAGACCATTGAGCTCATTGACGAGATCCAGGAAAAAACAGACACAACCGTAGTGATCATTGAACATCGTCTTGAGGACGTTCTGTGGCGAAATGTAGACAGGATCATACTTATGAAAGATGGCGGCATTCTGGCAGATCTTCATCCGGATGAACTGCTTTCTACGGATCTTCTTGGGGAGAATGGAATCCGTGAGCCACTGTATCTGACTGCCATGCGTTATGCTGGAGTGGATATCCTTCCGGAGAAAAAGCCGTCCCATGTGGATTCCGTGATCATAAATGAATCCGACAGGACAAAGCTTCACAACTGGTTCCATGCCCAGCCGGCGGCAGGTGATGAGCTGGAAAAGCAAACGCTTCTGGAAGTAAAGAATTTAAGCTTTGGCTATACAAAAGAGCATCAGACGCTCCGCGATGTAAGTCTTTCCATCAGAAAAGGCGAGATGGTCAGCATTGTCGGAAAGAATGGTGCCGGAAAATCTACATTTTCCAAGCTTGTGTGCGGGTTTGAGACACCGGATTCCGGTGAGATCCTTTTTGACGGAAAAGATCTTCTTCAGGAAAATATCCGCCACAGAGCAAAGCATATCGGTTATGTTATGCAGAATCCAAATCAGATGATCTCCAAGACCATGATCTTTGATGAAGTAGCACTGAGCCTTAAAAATATGGGGAAAAGTGAGGCAGAGATCCGCGAAAAAGTGGAGGAAACTCTGAAAGTCTGCGGTCTTTACCCATTTCGTAACTGGCCGGTATCTGCGTTGAGTTTCGGTCAGAAAAAACGTGTTACCATTGCGAGCGTTCTTGTGCAGAACCCGGAACTTATTATTCTGGATGAGCCGACAGCAGGCCAGGATTTCCGTCATTATACAGAGATCATGGAGTTTCTTCGCGGTTTAAATGAGCAGGGTGTGACGGTTGTGATGATCACTCATGATATGCATCTGATGCTGGAGTATACTCCGCGTGCCCTTGTATTTGCAAACGGAAGACTGATCGCAGACCGCAGTGCAGCAGCTGTTCTCTGTGATCCGAAGCTGATACAGCAGGCTGCTCTGAAAGAGACAAGTCTGTTCACGCTTGCCAATCATCTGGATATCACACCTGCGGAAGCGTTTGTGGAGCGTTTCATAAAAGAAGACAGGGAGGTGCGTAGCCATGGCTGCTAAAACAGTACTGAATTATCTGCCGCGGGAGAGCGTGGTGCATAAGCTGACCGGAACAACGAAGCTGGCTTTTTTTCTGCTGTTTACTTTTGCAAGTATGATCACTTACAATACCTGGGTGCTTCTGGGACTGTTTGCGGTAAGTATCGCTGCGTTTAAACTCAGCAAAATTAAATTTAAAGAAGTCCGATTTATGATGATATTTATGCTGGTGTTTTTGCTCCTGAACAATCTGTTCATCTTTCTGTTTGACCCAAATCAGGGAACCACGCTGTACGGAACTAGACATGTGATCTGTCATCTGTTCTGGAGATATGATGTGACACAGGAGCAGCTGTTTTACATGCTGAATATTTCATTGAAGTATTTTGTAGCTTTGCCGGTAGCAATCCTTTTTATCTCTGCGACTAACCCAAGTGAGTTTGCGGCCAGTCTGAACAGCATCGGTATTTCCTATAAAGTGGGGTATTCTGTGGCTATTGCGCTGCGTTATATTCCGGATATCCAGAGGGATTACCACAGTATCAGCCAGGCGCAGCAGGCCAGAGGAGTAGAGCTGGGAAAAAACGAGCATTTTTTTGCAAGGCTTAAAAATTCCGTGAATATTCTTCTGCCGCTGATTCTTACCAGCCTGAATCGGATTGATGTGATCTCCAATGCCATGGAGCTGCGCGGATTCGGAAAAAACAAGAAACGAAGCTGGTATATGAAGAGACCTTTTGTAAAAAGAGATTTCATAACTCTGGGACTGGGAGTTGTGCTGCTTGTTATCAGCTTTACAGTGACCATCCGTTTTGGAAGATTTTATAATCCGTTTGTGTAGGAAAAATCAGGAGGTGTAAAAAATGGCAAAGATCAAAGTAATCAAAAAGAATGATGAGTATTCTTCCGACTACAAAGTGGGAGATATCCTGGAGGTGACAGGAACCTGGTACGGTGGATTTAACGTAAACAGCGTAACAGGAATCCCGCTGTGCCTGGATAAAGATGAATGTGAGGAGATCCTGGAAAAGACAGATCTTTCTCATGAAGAATATGAAGTGGCAGCATCTTACTGGAAGAAAAAAGACGCAGAAAGCGTAAAGCTGGATGAGGCGAAGCTGAAGAAAGCTGTAGAAGAATATATTCTGGCAAATAAAACCTGTGCTCTGGCAACAGGAGCGGGAGAGTTTGTGCGGTGTACTCCGATTGAGTACACGTATCATCACGGAGCATTCTGGCTGTTTTCCGAAGGCGGTGAGAAGTTTGCTGCACTGGAAAAGAACAAGACTGTATGTCTTGCCATTTTTGACAAGTATGAAGGCTTTGGGAAGCTGAGGGGAATGCAGGTAACTGGAGTGGCAGAACTTGTTAAGCCATTTTCAGATGAGTATAATGCAGCGGCAGAATTTCGAAAGATCCCGCTGGATGCTCTGAAAAAAATGCCGCATACGATGAACCTGATCAAAGTACAGCCAGGGGAAATTGAATTCCTGAATTCTGATTTTAAGAAGGATGGTGCAGATCCTAGGCAGAAGATGGAGTTTTGAGAGCGAAGATTGTGATTATTGTTCACAGCGTGTTACTGTTCACGGAGTGAACAGTAACCACAGCGCAGATGTTTGCATATTATAATACAAATTGATTTCAATACGGTATTGTGCTAAAATTGCTTCATAAAAATCAGTACACATAAATAAATTAATAACTCAAAACAACTGCAGAACTTCAAATCCCACAAATTCTGCACCACACCAACGAGGAGGATCAATATGGAATTTCAGAAACTGATCGAAGAGAGAAGAACTATCCGTAAATACAGTCCGGAAGGACGCATCACAAAAGATGAGCTGCTGACTATAATCAGAGCAGCGCAGGAAGCACCAAGCTGGAAGAACTCCCAGACTGGAAGATATTACTGTGTGACATCTGAGGACATGGTAGAGAAGATCAGCAAAGAATGCCTTCCGGAAATGAATCAGCCAAAAGCAGAGAATGCGTCTCTGATCATCACCACTTTTGTACAGAACCGTTCCGGTTTCCAGAAAGACGGTACACCGGATAATGAACTTGGAAATGGCTGGGGCTGCTACGATCTGGGACTTCAGAATGAGAATCTGGTTCTTAAAGCCTGGGAGCTTGGTTACGGAACTGTGATTATGGGACTCCGCACAGGGGATAAGCTCCGGGAGATCCTTTCCATTCCGGAGACAGAGACCGTAGTTGCAGTGATCGCAATTGGAAAAGCAGCAGAGGAGCCTGCACGTCCGAAACGTAAAGATGTGGAAGATATTGTGAAATTCTTTTAATGGAATCAGGGGAGTCTTCTGCGGGATTGCAAATATCCGCTTGACACAACAGAAATTATAACAGAAATGCCCGGTACATACGAAAATGTCCGGGTGTTTTTTTTCAGAAGTCAAAGAGCAAAATGGACTGAAAAATATTGCCGGACAGAGCGAATTCTGTTATCCTGTAAGAAGACTGAAATCAACGATCATTCAAAAGTTTTACAAAGGATAAAAATAAATCGCAGAGAAAAATCAATACAACAAAAGCAAGGGAGGTTTTAACCAATATGCAGATCATACATGAAAACGAATATGAAGAAAACATGAAAAATACTGTAGAACCATACCTGTCAGCCCGTAGAAGAGAACTTTACGTACCGGGAGCGGACTATCCATTTTGTAATGAAAACAAACGGATCACAGGTAAGATCCACATGCTGCAGTATCTGTCCGATGCGCCCAAAGGTGTGGTGGTCATCAGCCACGGATTCACGGAATCCGCAGCGAAATACGATGAAGTGGCCTATTATTTTCTGAAAGAAGGTTACCACGTGTATATTCCGGAGCACTGCGGCCATGGTCGGAGTTACCGCCTTACTGCAGATCCGTCCCTGGTACATATCGATACCTGGAGACGATATATCCGCGATTTTCTGAAAGCATGCCGTTACATAAAGAAAGCTCACCCGGATCTGCCACTGGATCTTTTTGCCCATTCCATGGGAGGTGCCATCGGCGGTATCGCAGCAGCCTGGGAGCCGGACTGGTTCCACAAAGTGATCCTTTCCTCCCCGATGATCCGGCCTCTTACCGGAAATGTTCCGTGGCCCGCAGCCACCGGGATCGCTCTGGAGAAGTGCATTCTAGGAAAAGATGAGGAATACGTAGCCGGCAAGAAACCATACGATGGAGGCGGCTCTTTTGAGACAAGTTCCGCAACATCAAAACCAAGATACGAGCGTTACAAAAATCTCCGTGCAGAGCACAAAGAGTTCCAGACCTGGTCTCCGTCCTACGGCTGGCTCTGGGCTTCCGCAGAGATGAGCTGGTATCTGCGTCTTTACGGCTGGAAAAAATATACTGCACCAATGCTGCTCATTCAGGCCCAGACCGAAGATCTGGTATCTGTCCGTGCCCTGAAGAATTTTGCCGGAAAGATCAACCGTCAGGGTAAGACCACCTGTGATTACATTCATATGATCGGAACCAAGCACGAGATCTATGGCAGCAGAGATAAGGTTCTGGAAAAATACTGGGGGTATATGCTGACGTTTCTGGATAATGACAGGCAGGTGTGAAAATGAATGAGAAAACAGTAGGAATGCTCTCAAAATTTACAGGAGTATCCGTTCACACCATCAAATATTATGAAAAAATAGGATTGATCACATCCAGCAGAAAAGAACAGTCCAATTACCGTTCCTACGATGTCAGAAGCTGTACCAGTGTTTATGAATGCGTGAAGTACAGAAACATGGGTTTTTCCCTGAAAGAAGTCCAGAGGCTTCTGGAGTCTGGAACCAATGAACTTCTGGATACCATGCTGGAAAGAAGAAGCAGAGAACTTGGAGAAAAAGCGGAGCAGATCTTGAAAACCAGAGAACTAGTGGAAGGATACCGGAAAGATCTTGAGAAACTGGAACGGAAGCTTGGAAACTGGTACGTGGAAGACTGCCCGGGATTTTATTACCACAGTCAGACAAAAGGTTTGGACTATATGGACGATGGGGCGATGGAAACAGAGGGGGTTAACTTGATTGAATATGCGCCGGCTAGCTGTTCTGTACTGGAATTGAAACCGGAGTATCTGAGCGGCGGTGACATCACTGCTTTTTCCTGGGGACATGGAATTTGTGACGGAGAAAATATCCGTTTCCTGCAGGGGAAAAAAGGTTTCCGTAAGGTGGAGGCAGGAAGGATGTTTACTGCCTATATGAGTCTGGGAGGAAATTATGCGTCAGAGGGAACGATGATTCCGAAATTTCTGGAACAGTACAATCAGTTCCGGAAAGGAATTCCCGAGAATCCGGTTTACGGTTTCCGGTTGAAGATCACTTTTGGGGAAGATGGAAAGACAAGAGATTATTTTCGCATGATGTTACCTCTGTAAGTTTGAGAAGGAAATATCAGAAGTATTTCAGAAAAAAGAGAACAGAAAGAAAAATAGAAAGAAAAACAGAAAGAAACCTGTGAGTCGGACGCAGGTTTCTTTTTTTATGTAATATCAGAAAATGGATACCACATAAGAAAAAATAGTCGAATAATAATGAAAACAGTAGTGTAATACGTCGAAATACAGAAAATAATAAAAATTATAAAGACGTATATGCAGTATAATCCGTAATTATCCATAAAAACAGAACTGTTTTTTTCAGGAGATATGACAGGTTGACCTGTGTGCGAGATATGGTTATAAAATTAACAATATAAAAGTACGGAAGAAAGGATGAGCAGGATGACATCAGAAGAAATCAAAGCTATGGAGTTTGAAGAATTTTTTAATGCAGTTCCAGAAATGGAAGAAGTAAAATATTTAAAAGCAGACGGAACAGAAGTATATCATGTTTACAAACATGATGTGGTGTACGTGACAAGAGCGGAGGGAGACCGTACACTACAGATGCTGGTGCCGGAAGAGAAGAACGGAAAAAAATATCCGGCGATCCTTTATATACAGGGTTCAGCATGGTTAAAACAGGATCAGTATAAACGTCTGGCTGCAATGGCAGATCTTGCCAGAAGAGGATTCGTGACAGCAACACTTCAGTACAGAGAAAGTGATCTGGCAGTTTTTCCAGCCCAGATTCAGGATGCAAAAACAGGAGTACGTTTCTTAAGAAAACATGCGGAAGAATATCACATTGATGCAGACAACATTTTTATCATGGGGGATTCTAGCGGCGGACATACGGCAGTCATGGCCGGAATCACGGCAGATCAGGATATCCTAGACACCGATGTGTACAAAGAATTTTCCTGCGGGGTAAAAGCAATCGTTGATTTTTACGGAGTTACCGATGTGCGTCAGAAAGGTGATTTTCCGACTACACTCAATCAGGGAGAACCGGACAGCCCGGAAGGAAAACTGATTGGAGGAAAAAATGTATATGAGCATCCGGAGCTTTCTGTGCCCGTGATCTGTGCGGAATATGTACAGATGGACAGAGAGATCCCACCGATCCTAATGATGCATGGAACCGGCGATGATACCGTTTCCTGGAAACAGAGTGCACGTCTTTATAAAAAACTTCGTGAAGAAGGGAAGAACGTGACCTTCTACGTGATCGAAAATGCCGTACACGGCGACAATGCGTTCTGGACAACAGAAAATCTGGACATTGTTGAAAAATTTATAAAAAAATATTTGTAAAGGGGAGAGACAGATATGAATAATACACTAATCATGGCAATTATTCTTATCCTTATCGTAGTTGCCACTGTTGTAACCAAAAAAGTGCCCTTTAACTTTGTACTTTTTACAGTACCGATCATCTGTGCGTTGGTTCTTGGATATTCCGTGGAAGAAACCAGCACCTTTGTTGTGGAACAGCTGGCATCCATGATGAAGTCAGCCGGATTCATGCTACTGTTTGCGTTTTTGTATTTTCAGATGCTTACAGAAGCAGGTGTATTTGACACGATTGTATCTGCCATCACCCGAAAACTAGGAGATAAAATGAACGTGATCGTGATCATGGTACTGACTACTCTGATCGGTGGATTCAGTATCCTTACAGGAAACTTTACTCCTGCATATCTGATCACATTTCCTTTGATGGTACCGCTGTACAAAAAATTCGATTTTGACAGGGAAGCGGCCTTCATCATTGCACAGACTGCCATGTCAGCACTTTGTTTTATTCCGTGGGGAATCGGAATGGCCTACACAGCTTCCTCAGCAGGATTGGATGCAGATCAGCTGTCAGCAGCTTCTCTGCCATGGGGACTTTGCTTTATCCCGGCGATCATCTTACAGTGGGTATATTTCGGAATCAAACATAAAAAACGTGTGGGAACTTTCCAGGCAGTGAAAGACGATGTTGAGGAAGCGGAAAAGAAAGAAAATCCGAATTTAAGACCGAAACTGTTCTGGGTAAACCTGATCATCTTTGTGGTCGTTTTGGTTGCGCTGGGAATATTTGGAATTAAACCGTACTTCGTATTTATCTTTGCCACTGTGGTCACAGCTATGATCAACTACAGAGATAACTTCGGAGAGATCTTTAACAAGGTGGGAACCATGTATACAAACATTTTGATCATGTTGCTTGCGATCAATGTTTATCAGGCAGTATTTAATAACACAGGAATGGTAGAGGCACTTTCCGACGGACTGATGCAGGTATGTCCGCAGTTCCTACTCCGTTATATCCATATCATTCTGCTGCTTCTCAGTGTGGTTATTATTTATGTTGTACCTTTCCAGATCTTTAATGCACTGTATCCGGTATTTATTTCCATTGGAGCCGGTTTCGGTATCCCGGCAGTTGCCATTATCGCACCATTTGTATGCAATCTTTCACTGGCAACAAGCTCCACACCGACTAACTCATCCACTTACACCGGATGTGCGCTGACAGAGACCGATGTACAGCATTACTGCAAAAAAGCAGTTCCTGTGCAGACCGTGACAAATGCCATTGTAATCCTGACAGCAGTGATCTTTCATGTATTAAAATTATAGTTTTTTTGAACGCAAAGCGGAATGTAAATGTCTGTTTTGCGTTCTTACTTTATTCACTTTCTTTCTTTATCGCAGTAAAATTATAAAGCTTTTCTCTTATACATTCGACGGAAAATGTGCTATAATTTGGAGAATTGTCTTTTTTGTACAAACAAACGTATTAACCGAAAGACAAAATTAAATAAGGGAAGGGTTATACAATGTTATCTGTTATTGAATCAGTGAATGCAGCCATAAACAATTTTATCTGGGGCGTTCCTGCGATGATCTGTATTATTGGCGTGGGTCTTTATTTAAGTATCCGCATGAATTTTCTCCAGATCCGGAAATTTCCTTATGCCATCAAGGTAACCATCGGACGTATGCTTCGTAAACGTGAAGCTTCCGATGGAAGTCTGACACCGTTTCAGGCGGTCTGTACTGCGTTGGCTGCTACCGTGGGAACCGGAAATATTGCAGGTGTCGCAGGTGCCATCGCTATCGGAGGGCCGGGAGCCGTGTTCTGGATGTGGGTTTCCGCACTTCTTGGAATGTGTACGAAGTTTTCAGAGGTAACACTTGCGGTACATTTCCGTGAGACCAATGCCAACGGAGATCTGGTTGGCGGACCGATGTATTACATCAAGAACGGTCTGAAGAAACACTGGCACTGGCTGGCGTATCTGTTTTCCGCTTTCGGTGTACTGACTGTTTTCGGAACCGGAAATGCAACACAGGTTAATACCATCACAACAGCTATTGATTCTGCACTGATCAACTACAACGTGATCACTGCAGACAATACTTCCACAGTAAATCTTGTTATGGGAATTATCCTTGCGGTATTTGTAGGGCTGATTCTCCTTGGCGGAATCAAAAGGATCGGCCAGGTTACAGAGAAACTGGTACCGTTTATGGCACTGTTTTATATTATTCTTGCCATCGGTGTAGTCATTATTAACTGGAAAAATGTTCCGGGAGTTTTCAGTTCTATTATCAGTGGTGCGTTTAATCCGGCATCTGTAACCGGTGGTGCAGTGGGAAGCTTTTTCATGAGTATGAAGAAAGGTGTTTCCAGAGGTATCTTTTCCAATGAGGCTGGTCTTGGTACCGGCTCTATCGCACATGCCTGTGCAGATACCAGAAAACCTGTAAAACAGGGCTTCTTCGGGATCTTCGAGGTGTTCACAGATACCATCGTGATCTGTACACTGACAGCACTTGTTATCCTTTGCAGCGGCGTACCGGTTGGATATGGAGCGGCAGCAGGAGCAGAGCTTACCATCAGCGGATTTACCAGTACATACGGAAACTGGGTTTCCATTTTTACAGCGGTTGCCATGTGCTGTTTTGCATTTTCCACGATCATCGGCTGGGGACTTTACGGAGCCAGATGCGCGGAGTTTATTTTTAAGGAAAAAGCGATCAAGCCTTTCATGGTGCTGTATTCCCTGGTAGCGATCATCGGCGCAACTGTGGATCTTGGACTTCTCTGGAGCATTGCGGAGACTTTTAACGGTCTGATGGCGATCCCCAACTTAATTGCTGTATTTCTGCTTTCCGGTGTGGTTGTGAAGCTGGTTAAGGAGTATTTCGCCGGAGAAGGAAAGGACGCCTGAAAAATTTAACATATTTTGGAGAAAAAATCTTGACTATCAAAGGAAACAGAGTTAAAATTATTTCAGCTTGTTAAAGAGTTAATGTATAATAGTAAATTCCATGAAGGGAATCAGTAGAGACAGAGAAACCGTCTTCAGAGAGCTGCGGCTGGTGTGATGTAGCGTCGGAACTGGCTTGAATATCATCCCTGAGAAGGAAAGCCGAAAGTTTCAGATAAGTAGTAAGTAGGTTTTCACGGGTACTTCCCGTTACAGAAGTCGCGTATGCCGGTACGTTGCAGAATCGTACTTGTTTCAATGGAGAAACAGGGTGGTTGCGGATTTTTATATCCGTCCCTGAGAGGGGACGGATTTTTTTTATCCAAAAATAATTTCAAACCACGGGGTAATGGTCTGAAACCGGAAAAAATACACAAAAGGGGAAAGAGTATGAAAGTGTACAAAAAACTCATGAACGCACTGGCAGCAGTAGAAAAAATCGTACTGGTCCTTTCTACACTGCTGATCCTTGTGCTGACTGTGGGAAATGTATTTTCCCGTAAGGTCATCCACCGCTCATGGTCTTTTACAGAAGAACTTGTTGTAGCGGTGTTCGTTCTCATCACACTTCTGGCAGCAGCACTTGCCTGCCGCGAAAAAGGAGGACTGGTAAGTCTGACATTGTTTACAGACCGTCTTCCGAAAAAACTGGAAAAACCATCTGTGATCCTGATCACGGTTCTCAGTATTGTTTTTTCCACAATCCTGTTTAAATACGGAATGGACAAAGTTCTTACACAGCTGGCAAACGGCAAAAGAACTTTCGTACTGAACTGGCCGGAGTGGATCTTCTGGTCCTTCGTACCGATCGGAGCAGGCTGCATGATCCTTCATTTTATTGAATACTGCCTGGACTTCTGTCTGAAAAAAGATGATGAAAAGGAGGACAAATAAATGATCAGTGCAATTTTATTTATCTCCTTCTTTATTTTCCTGATTCTGGGACTTCCCATTGCGATCTGCCTGGGACTGTCATCTGTATGTGCCATCCTTTATTCCGGCACATCACTGACCATCGTAGCTACAAACATGTACTCAGGAATCAGTAAATTCCTGCTTCTTGCCATCCCGTTCTTCGTTCTGTCCGGAAACATCATGGCAAAAGCCGGTATTTCCAAACGACTGATCAACTTCGTAGATACCTGCGTGGGACACAGAAAAGGTGGTATTGCCATTGTGTGCGTTATCGTTGCATGCTTCTTCGGGGCGATTTCTGGTTCCGGTCCTGCAACGGTTGCGGCACTTGGAGCAGTACTGATCCCAGCTATGGTTGAGCAGGGTGGCTTCTCTGCACCGTTCGCCACAGCGTTGATGGCAACGTCCAGCTCCATCGCCATTGTCATACCGCCAAGTATCGCATTCGTTGTATACGCTTCCATTACGGGTGTATCCATTGCAGATATGTTTATGGCTGGTATTGTTCCAGGGCTGCTTATGGGTGTTGCGCTTGTAGTCATTGTTCTGATCGAGGCGAAGAAACACAACATCCAGCCGTCCCGTAAAAAAGCTTCCGCAAAAGAACGTTGGGATACATTTAAGGATGCGTTCTGGGGATTTTTGATGCCGGTTATCATTCTTGGTGGTATCTACGGCGGTATCTTCACACCAACAGAGGCAGCAGCAGTATCTGTTGTTTACGGTCTGTTCGTTGGTATGGTGATCTACCGTGAGGTTAAGATCAAAGACCTGTTTGACATTTTTGTTGACTCTGCAAAGACAACCGGTGGAATCATGCTCATCGTAGCAAGTGCTTCCCTGTTCTCCTTTGTATGTACCAAGTTTGGTATCGCAGCAGCGGCATCTGATCTTCTTGCCAGCATTGCACATAACCAGTTTACTTTCCTTCTGATCGTAAACATCATCTTCCTGATCGCAGGATGCTTTATCGATGCAAACTCTGCGATGTACATTTTTGTACCGATCATGCTTCCGGTATGCAAGGCTCTTGGATATGACGTGGTAGCATTCGGTGTTATGGCAACTGTAAACCTTGCGATTGGACAGGTAACACCTCCTGTAGGCGTAAACCTTTTCGTTGCGATCAGTATCAAGATCAAAAAAGGTCTGGAAGTTACCCTGCAGCAGATTTCAAGGGCTGTTATGCCTATGATCGCAGCATCCGTTGCAGTACTTCTGATCATCACTTATATTCCGGCAGTATCTACAGCCCTTCCGAAGGCTCTTGCAAAAGAGGGTTCCTACACAGGAGACCAGTCTTCTGATACAGGAAGCGGAAGTTCCAAAGATGCCGGAGACGGAAGCGATTCCTTTAATACCATCGCAGATTACAGCGACCTTGACTGGCCGGAGATGACATGGAACTTCGCATGCTCTACAACAGAGACAAGTACCTGGGCTGACGGTGGACGTAAGTTCGGTGAACTTATGGAAAAAGCAACCGGCGGAAAAGTTAAAGTCAACGTTTACGCAGCTGACCAGCTGACAAACGGAAACCAGTCCGAGGGAATTCAGGCACTGATGAACGGAGACCCGGTACAGATCTCCATGCACTCCAACCTGATCTACTCTGCATTTGACCCGAGATTCAACGTTGTATCTCTGCCGTTCATCTATGATTCTTACGATGACGCAGATGCAAAATTCGACGGTGAGGCCGGAGACAAGCTGAAAGAGATCCTTGGTGAGTACGGACTCCACTGCATGGGAATCGCAGAGAACGGTTTCCGTGAGCTGACAAACAGCAAACGTGAAGTAAAAACTGTAGACGATATGAAGAACCTGAAGGTTCGTGTAGCTGGTTCCAACCTTCTTATGG